>CAZVDJ010000808.1:0-2355 GCA_964626245.1 uncultured Gemmatimonadaceae bacterium | reverse complement strand
GGGCTGGTGCTCGTCTTCGTGGCCGCGGCGGGCGCCCTGCTGGCCGCCGGATGGGCCGCCTCCGCCGCGCGTCGCCCGGCCGACCGGCGCGAGACGCTGACGGCGTGGGCCTTCCTGGCCCCCAGCGCCTTGCACCTGCTGGTCCTCACGGCGGGGCCGCTGCTCTTCACGCTCTATCTCTCCCTGCACGACTGGGACCTGCTGCAGCGCGAGCGGCCGTTCGTCGGGCTGGGCAACTACCGGGAGCTGGCGGGCGATCCCCTGTTCTGGCGTGCCCTCGCGAACACGGCGATGTACGCGCTGTACGTCCCGGTGAGCATGGCGCTGGCACTTGGCGCCGCGCTCGTCCTCAACCAGCCGCTCCGCGGGATGAAGGCGCTGCGGGCGATCGTCTTCCTTCCCACGGTGGTCTCCTACGTGGCCATCGCGGTCGTCTGGCAGTGGATGTTCAACGTCGACTTCGGCCTGCTCAACGTGCTGGTGCGCGCGCTGCAGCTGCCGGCCGTGGACTGGCTGGGGAACCCGCGCACGGCCCTCCTCGCCGTGATGGTCGTGTCGGCGTGGGTGCAGCTGGGGTACCAGATGGTGATCTACCTGGCGGGGTTGCAGGGGATCCCGGCGCACCTGCTGGAGGCGGCGACGCTCGATGGCGCGGGGCGCTGGGAGCGCCTGCGACACGTGACGCTCCCGCTCCTGCGTCCCGTCACCACCTACCTCTTCGTGACGGGGGTGATCTGGTCGTTCCAGGTCTTCACGCTGGTGTACGTGATGACCGAGGGCGGCCCGGTGCACGCCACCGACGTGCTGGTCTACCGCATCTACCAGAACGCCTGGGAGTTCCGGCGCATGGGGTACGCGTCGGCGATGAGCTGGGTGCTCTTTGCGCTCCTGCTGGGGCTCACGCTGCTGCAATGGCGCGCGGTGAACCGGACGGTGGACCATGCCACCTGAGGGGCGCGCCCTGCGTCCGGACAGCGCGTCGCGCCGGCGGGCCGCGACGGCGCGCCTCGTGACGGGCTACGGCGCCGCGTTGCTCCTGGCGGCCGTGATGCTCGTCCCGTTCCTCTGGATGCTCTCCACGGCGCTCATGGACGAGTTCGAGGTCTTCCAGTACCCGCCGCCGCTCCTCCCCGCGACCCCCCGCTGGTCAAACTTCCCCAGCGCCCTCACCCAGCTTCCCTTCGGGCGCTTCTTCCTGAACAGCACCATCCTGGCCGCGTGCAGCGTGGTGGGGCAGCTCTTCACGGGCGCCCTTGGGGGCTACGCCTTTGCGCGCTTCCGCTTCGGCGGGCGGGGGGCGCTCTTCGCCGGCTACCTGGGCGCCCTCATGATCCCGGCGATCGTCCTCCTCATCCCGCGCTTCCTGATCATCGACGCGTTAGGCGGCGTGGACACGGTGGCCGGCCTGGTCTCCACCGAGCTCGTCTCGGTGTGGGGCGTCTTCATGATGCGGCAGTTCTTCCTCTCGCTGCCGCGGGACATGGAGGATGCCGCCCGCATCGACGGGGCGGGGGAGTGGACGATCTTCTGGCGCATCGCGGTGCCGCTGGCGCGACCGGCCCTGGCCACGCTCGCCCTCTTCGCCTTCGTCGATGCCTGGAAGGCCTTCCTCTGGCCGCTGGTCATCACGCAGTCGATGGAGATGCGCACCGTCGAGGTGGGGATCGCCTCGTTCCACGGCCTCTTCTACGCCAACTGGCCGTACCAGATGGCCGCGGCCGTGACGGCGCTCGTCCCGGTGCTCATCGCCTTCCTGGCGTCGCAGCGCTTCTTCACCCGCGGCATCCAGCTCACCGGCATCCGGTAGGCGTGGCGCGGGGCGCGGGAAGATTGGCGTCCTGTTACCCGCGGGCGGACTCATCGGTCATTCTGTCCGAAGGCGCCCCCCTGCCGCATCCGCGCGGAAGGGGGCGCGCCGTTCCCCAAGGCACCGCCGCCATGACCCCATCGGACGCTGGCACCACCGTCCACCCCCTCGCGCTCGTCTCCGACATCGCCGTCCGGCTCGCGTCGGCCGACGACATCGTCACCAAGACCGGCGACGTCCTCGAGCGACTGCTGGCCGCGTGCAGCGCCGACGAGGTGGCGCTCTGGCTGTACGGCCCCACGGGGCTGGTCTGCTCGCTGCGCGCCGGCGATGCGTCCATGCACGGCGACGACGTGGCGGCCATGATGGACGCCGGCGGCGGGGCCGGGAACGGGCTGGTGGTGCGGCGGCTGGTGGCCGGCACGCGCCGGTTGGGGGCGCTGGCGCTGCGCGCCGACGCGCAGCCGCCGAGCGACCTGCTGCTGGCCTTTGGCGCGGTGGCCAACATGCTGGCCCCGGAGCTGTCGCGCGCCGAGCAGCTGCGCCAC
>CAZVDJ010000807.1:0-2360 GCA_964626245.1 uncultured Gemmatimonadaceae bacterium | reverse complement strand
GGTGGCGCGGGAGGCGGTCGCGAGCGCCGTGGCCACGCTCGAGGAGGCCCGGGCCACCGCGCGCGCCGCCCGCGAGCGTGATGCCGCCGCGCGGGCGGAGCTGGGGCGCGCCGAGGATGCCTTCACCGCCCTCGAGGGAAAGGTGAATGCCCTGGAAGGGCTGGAGCGCGAACGCGTGGGACTTGCCCCCGCGGCTGCGCGATTGCTGCGCGAGCGGGAACGATTCGGCGAGGGCGCCGTCCTCGGCCCCATCTCCGACTTCCTCACCACCTCGGCCACGTCGGCCGTGCTGGTGGAGCGCTACCTGGGGATGACGGTGCACGCCGTCGTGGTGCGCGACCAGGCGGCCGCAGAGGCGGTGCGCGCCTGGCACGCGAGCGTGAATCCGGGGCCGCTCCTCCTCCTGCCGCTCGACACCGCACCGGCCGCGGGGTCGGCCGACGCGGGCGACCTCCTGCCGCAGGTGGAGGCGGCAGCGCCCGCCTCGGCGTGGGTGCGCGCCCTGCTGGAGCGGGTGCACGCGCTGGACGAGGGGGCGGGCTTTGTCGACGCGCGCGGGGCCATCTGGCTTCCCGGGAGCACCGCCGGGCCCGGCCCACTGCGGCGCCGCGCCGAGCTGTCGTCGCTGCGCGCCGAGCTGCAGGCGGCGAGCGAGGCCCGGACGTCGGCAGCTGCAACCGCCGAGGAGGCGCGCCGCACCCTGGCCGGCGCCGACCACGCCGTCGCCGCGGCGACCGAGGGGGCCAACCTGGCCAACGCCGAGGACCGTCGCGCCAACGACCAGCGGGCGGAGCTCGAGCGTCGCCGGCTGCGCGGCGCACGCGAGCTGGAGAACGCCGAGGGACTGGCCCAGCGACTCGGGGAACGGCAGCAGGAGCTCGCGGCCCGCATCCAGTCGTTGGAGCTCCGCGCTGCGGAGGTGCAGGAGCAGCTTGGCGCACACGTGGCGGACGTCGACACGCTGCGCGAGCAGGCCTCGCAGGCCGAACTGGGACTCGAGGCGGCGCGCGAGCGTCGCGCCAACGGCCAGGTGTCGCTGGCCCAGGCGCAGGCGCGGCTGCAGGTGGCGCACGACCGCCTCTTCCGCCTGGAGCAGGAGCACGAGAACGCGGCGCAGCGGCTGGCATCGCTGCAGCAGGAGCTGTCCACGCTGGCCGATTCCGACCGCTCGCTGGCCGAGCAGATGGCCGCCTGGCAGATGGACCTGGACGCACGCTCGGCGACGCTGCACGACGCGGAATTGCGGCTGGCGGACGCCGAGCGCCAGGTGCGCGAGGCGGATGCGGCGCTGCTCGCGGCCGAGCAGGGGCTGGATGCGGCGCGGCGCGAGGCGCACGAGCGGGAGTCGTCGCTGCACCACGCGGAGCTGCGCTTCACCGAACTCTCGGGACGCCGCACCGCCATTCGCGAGCGGCTGGAGACCGAGTGGCGCCGTCCGCTGGAGGACCTGCTGTCCAGCTTCGAGGCCGTGGAAGTGGAGGATGAGGCGCTGCGTGCCGAGGCCGAGCAGCTGCGGACCGAGCTGGAGAAGCTCGGGCCGGTGAACCCGCTGGCCGTGGAAGAGCACGAGGAAGAACTCAAGCGGCTGGACTTCCTCACCGCCCAGCGCAACGACCTGGCGGAGGCCAAGAACAAGCTGCAGCTGGCGATCCGCGAGATCGACACCACGGCGCGCGAGCTCTTCCTGGCCACCTTTGCCCAGGTGCGCGAGAACTTCCGCCAGATCTTCATGACGCTGTTTGGCGGCGGCGAGTGCGACCTGCGCCTCGAGAACCCCGAGCTGCCGCTGGACTGCGACATCGAGGTGCACGCCAGCCCGCGCGGCAAGCGCACGCAGCGCATCCACCTGCTCTCCAGCGGCGAGCGCGCGCTGGTGGCGCTCTCCCTGCTGTTCGGCATCTTCCTCACCAAGCCGTCGCCCTTCTGCCTGCTCGACGAAGTGGACGCCCCGCTGGACGACGCCAACATCGGGCGCTACGTGCGGATGCTCAACGAGTTCAAGGGGAAGACGCAGTTCATCGTGATCACGCACAACCCGCGCACCACCACCGAGGCGGCCGATGCCGTGTACGGCGTGACGATGCAGGAGCCGGGGGTCTCCTCGCTGGTGAGCGTGCGCATGCGCGGGAACACGGTGGACGACGCGGCCCCGGAGGAGGCGGACGCCGGCGAGGTGGCCGCTGCCCCGGCCTAACGCGCGCATGTCACCCCGCGCCTGACGGCACCGGCCAGCCCCCGCGCGCCTTGCGCGCCGGGGGCTTTCGCATCTGTCGCCCCGGCACCCCGTCCCCCCCCCCCCCCCACCCCCCATACCCCGACCCAGGCGCGGGCCCCAACACGGCCACGGCACCCCCCCCCCC
>CAZVDJ010000806.1:0-2365 GCA_964626245.1 uncultured Gemmatimonadaceae bacterium | reverse complement strand
ACTCGCGCTCTCGCAGATCCAGTCCGGAGTGAACGTGATCTTCCACGCCTCGGGCTCCACGGGGCTGGGGGTCTTCGAGGCGGTCCGCCGGCGCGGCAAGCTGGCCATCGGCGTCGACGCCGACCAGTACGGCGAGGCCCCCGGCTTCATCCTCACGTCGATGGTGAAGGGGGTGGACCAGGCGGTGTTCGACACCATCGAGCAGGTGAAGAACGGGACCTTCCAGGGGGGGATCTTCCAGCTCGGGCTCAAGGAGCGTGGCGTGGACTACATCTACGACGCCAACAACAAGGGGCTCATCCCCGACTCGGTGCACGCACGCGTGGAGGCGCTGCGGCAGGAGATCATCGCCGGGAAGGTCAGCGTCCCGAGCACGAAGTAGGCGCGGCGCGAAGGCGGTCGAGACGAGCGTCCTCCCACGCTGCGCGCCGGCCGCTGCTCCAAACGATCAGGTCAGCGCCCGCCGGAGTCCCGCGCCTCGCGGGCGCGCGCCAGGAACTCGCCCGGCCGGGCCCCGGTCATCGCCCCGGCGACCAGCACCAGCGTCCCGTTCACCACCACGTGGCGCACCCCGTCGGGATAGTGGTGCGGGGCGATGTAGCTGGCGCGGTCGCGCACGGTGGCGGGGTCGAAGACGACCACGTCGGCCTTGTACCCCGGCGCCAGGACCCCGCGATCGCGCACGCCCAGCCACTCGGCGGGGAGCGCGCTCATGCGCTGCACCGCCTGCTCCAGCGTGAGCACCGCGCGCTCGCGCACGTAGCGCTCCAGGACGCGCGGGAACGATCCGTAGCTCCGCGGATGCGGATGCCCGACGCCGGGCTGCACCAGGTCGCCGTCGGTCTCGACCATCGCGCGCGGGTGCGCCAGGAAGCGCGCCACGTCGGCGTCGTCCATCCCGTGGAAGATCCCGATGAAGCCGCCCGCGAGCTGCAAGGTGATGAGGGCCTCGACCGCCGCCTCCACCGTGGCCGGCTGGCCGCGCGCCGTCAGGTAGTCGGCGAGCGTCTTCCCCGCCAGGGTGGAGTCGCTTGCCACCTCGCGGAACTGGATCGTCTCGGGGCCGGGGCCGGTCTGCCGGGGAAAGAGTTCGCGCATCTCGCGCACGAGGCGCGCGCGGACGCGCGGATCGGCCACGCGCCTGGCGAACGCCTGTGCCCCGTCGGCCAGCGCCCACGACGGGAACATCAGGTCGGAGTACGTGCTGTACGCGGTGTACGGATAGACGTCGAAGGCCGCCGCCTGCCCCGCCGCATGCGCGGAATCGAGCAGCGCCAGGATCCGTGCGCTCCATCCCCACTGTGCGGCGCCGGTGACCTTGAGGTGGTTCACCTGCACGGGGATCGCCGCGCGCCGCCCCACCTCCAGCGTCTCCCGGATCGACGACAACACCCCCGCCCCCTCGTCGCGCATGTGGGTGACGTAGATCCCCCCGTGGCGTGCCGCCACCTCCGCCAGCGCCACCACCTCGTCGGTGCCGGCATAGGTGGCGGGGACGTACTCGAGCCCCGTGGACAGCCCGAGCGCCCCCTGCCGCATGGACGAGTCGACCAGCGCCCGCATCCACGCCAGCTCGGCGGCGGCGGGGGGACGGTTCGCCAGCCCCATCACCCGCTTGCGGATCCAGGTGTGCCCGGCGAAGAGCCCCACGTTAGGCGCCATGCGCACGGTGTCCCGGTAGCGGTCCATCGGGAACGGCTGGTCCTGCGAGTGGAGCGGCGCCAGCACGGTGGTGATCCCCTGGCGCACCAAGTTCTCGGCCAGGGGGCGCTCGGCGAGTGCCACGAGGTGCGCGTGGTTGTCCCAGAAGCCGGGGGCGACCACCAGCCCGCTGGCATCCACCACGCGCCGCGCGCCCCTCCCGCGCAGCCCCGGCGCCACCGCGACGATCCGGTCGCCACGGATGCCGACGTCGGCCGCGCGACGCGCACTCCCCGTCCCGTCGATCACGGTCCCGCCGGCGATCACCAGGTCGAAGGCAGGGGGGCGCGTGCAGCTGGCGAGGAGCCCTGCGGCGAGGGCGCAGGCCGCCAGGAGGCGTGACGCGCGCGCACACGCGCGCGCACACGGGCGCGTCGAGGCGGCGCCGCCGCGCCCCCCCGGCAGCGCCCGGCTCATGGCCCCTCCGGCGCCAGGCGCAACGCGGTGAGCCGCCCCCCCGGCCCTAACGACACCGTGACCCGGACGCGCTCGGCACCGAACCAGGCGAAGTACTGCCGCTCCACGTCGTCGCCCACCTCGCGGCGCGCCAGCAGCTCGAGCCGAGTGGGGGCCCCCTTGCCGCGCAGGAGCCCGGTGAGGGCGGCGCGCATCCGCGGAAAGACCGTCTGCCGCACCACCTCGAAGTCGGACAGCTCCAGCGACC
>CAZVDJ010000805.1:0-2378 GCA_964626245.1 uncultured Gemmatimonadaceae bacterium | reverse complement strand
GGACCCGTGATGGACGTGCTCATGCTGACTGCTCCGTTGAGGGGGATGGCGGACTACACCTGCAGCGGCTGCAGCCCGCGCTCGATCTGTTCACGCTCGGTCTCCAGCCAGGCCGGCAGGCGCAACTCCGTCCCCAGCGTGGCCACTTCCTCGTCGATGGTGAAGCCCGGCCCGTCGGTCGCCACCTCGAGCAGAAGGCCGTCGGGATCGCGGAAGTAGATCGACTGGAAGTAGGTGCGGTCCATGACCGGCGACACCTGCACGCCAAGCGAGAGCAGGTGGTCGCGCCAGGCGAGTTGCTCCTCGTTCGACGACGCGCGGAAGGCCAGGTGATGCGTCTGGCCAACGCCCTGACGCGCGGGGCGTCCGCCCTTGGGCCAGCCGAAGAACGTCAGCGCCGAGTGCGGCTTCACCTCGCTGCCATCGTACGAGGCCCAGAACCAGTGCTTGGTGTTCGGGTCGTCCTGGTTGAACGACTTCTTCACCAGCCGCAGCCCCAGCGCGCTCGAGTAGAAGTCATCCAGGCGATCCAGGTCGCTGGTGATGGACGAGACGTGGTGGATTCCCTCCAGCGCCATGTCCGGGGTGATGACCGGCACCGGCTCGGGATGCGTGCGGGCCGCGATGGCCGCCTCGTCGCGCGCGCCGCGAATCTCGGCGCTCACGGGCGGGGCCACCTCCACCGCGCCTAACGCATGGATCGGCTCGTCGACCGCGTAACCCGGGCCGCGCGTGGCGATCTCGAGGACCTGGCCGTCGGGATCCCGGAAGTAGATGGAGCGGAACCAGCCGCGATCGAACGGCCCGCTCACGGGGACACCGGCGTCGGTGAGGCGCCGCTTCCACTTGAGCTGGGCCTCCGCGCTCTCCACGCCCAGCGCCAGGTGGTGTACGCCGCCCACGCCGTAGTTGCCACGCGGCAGCCCGGGCCACTCGAAGAAGGTCAGGATCGTCCCCGGTGAACCGGTGGCATCGCCGAAGTAGAGATGGTACGACGACGGCTCGTCGAAGTTCACGGTGCGCTTCACGAGCCCGACACCCAGCAGTTCGCGATAGAAGGCGAGGGTGCGACGGGCGTCGGACGCGACCATCGTGACATGATGGAAGCCGGCGGTGATCAAGGGCGAGCGGGAGGTCATGGTCTGCTCCGGTGTGCCAACGAGTTGGCGGTCGTGGATGCGCTGGGCTGAGGAGTCGTCACGGACGCGGCGTGCCACGCCCGCTGTTCCTCAGAACTGAGATATCTAGTCGTACGAATACGGCACCGGCCTGAAAGTGCCCACGGGGTGACGCCGCGATCAGGACGCGTCGCCGGCGTCGAGTTCTGCCGCGGCGAGCCCCAGTTGCTTGAGCAGCCGAGTGGCTTCGCGCTGCTCCGAGACGCTGAGCCCGGCCATGGCTGCGGTGACGCGCGCTGCGTGACGCGGGAAGATCCGCTTCATCAGGCGAGTCCCCTCGCGCGTGAGCGCGGCGTAGCGGGCGCGCCGGTCGTCCGGGCTGTCCCGGCGCTCCACCATCCCCTTCTCCGCCAGCTTGTCCACCAGGAAGGTGATGCCGCCGCTGGATACGAGGATCCGCCGCTGGATCTCGCCCAGGAGCGAGGGGCCGCGATGGTACAGCAGCTCGAGCACGGCGAACTCCCCGATGGAGAGCCCCTCCTGCCGCACGTCGGCGACCGCGTGCGCGTTGACCGCGTTGTAGGCGCGCGACAGCGTGACCCAGAGCTTGAGCGCCGCCTGCTGGTCGGCAGGGAAGTCGGCGATGGTCGCGGGCGGGGAATCCTTGGGGCGAGGCATATATCTTAGCGGTAAGATAAATACCCGGGGCGATTCGTCAACCAACGCCCTTCGACTGGTCGCCTCCGTCACCGCGCGGTATTCTCCCGCCCGATCCGTGGCACACCGGGCGCCGATGGCGCCGCGCCACCGGTTACGAGTCGGTGCGCGCGACTGCGCACCGGACACCGCTCGTCCGCACGTTCGTTCGCTGGAATCCCGCCGCCACCTCGGAGCCCGCCATGTCGTCGAAGGAGATCACGCATCATCGCTGGAGCGACATCCCGCTGGAGACCGTCACCCCCTTCATCGACCGGAAGATCATCACCGGCGACGCGATGATGATCGCGCAGATCTTCCTCAAGAAGGGGAGCGTCGTCCCGCGCCACCAGCATCACAACGAACAGATCACCTACGTGCTGGAAGGGGCGCTGCGCTTCTTCCTGGGCGACGACGAGGCGCGCGTGGTGGACGTGCGCGCGGGCGAGGTGCTGCACATTCCGTCGTGGGCCTGGCACAAGGCCGAGGCGCTGGAGGACGCGCTGGCCGTCGACGTCTTCTCGCCGCCAAGGCAGGACTGGCTGGACAAGACCGACGACTACC
>CAZVDJ010000804.1:0-2392 GCA_964626245.1 uncultured Gemmatimonadaceae bacterium | reverse complement strand
GACCTGCCGCTGACACCGGACCACGTCTTCAAGGCCGTGGCCGCCGTGCACCGCCCCGTCCAGCTCGAGCATCCGGTCACCACTCTGCAGCCCGGCGCGCTCCGCCGGTCCCCCGGGAAGGGTGGAGAGCACGGTCGGCAGCCCGTCACGAATGTCGACCTGCACGCCGAGCCCCGTGTAGTTGCCGCTCGTCGTCTCGTTCAGGCGCTTGAGGCGGTCGGGGCGCAGGTACAGCGAGTAGGGATCGCCGAGTTCCTCGAGCATCCCCTGCATCGCCTTGTCGAAGAGCTCCGGCGTGGACACGGAGTCCACGTAGTAGCGGCGAACGTGCGACACGACCTGGTCGAACAGTCGCTCGCCGTCGGGGAGACCCGTCGAACCGCCACGCATGCCGCGGCCCAGGAGCCACCCCCCGAACAGGAGGGAACTCCCCAGGACGGCCATCACGACGAGCAGGCGTGAGCGCAGCGGCATCGGCTCTTACTGAGACTCCGATTTGCCCCGAAACGTTTCAGGCCAACGGGCGGCGATTCGCGCCCAGATGCGTTCGGCGACCTCGTCCTCCGTCCCCCGGGCGTCCACGAGGGCGATTTCACCCGCCTCGGGATGCGCGCGCTGCCAGTCGGCAGACGCAAAGGTCCGGAAGGCGTCCGTCACGCGGCGATGGAATGCGTCGCCACTCTGTTCCATGCGGTCGTGTCCCCCGCGCCTCGCGGCCCGTTCCATCCCCATCCCCTCGGGCAGGTCCAGGAGCAGGGTGAGGTCCGGCGTCACCCCCGCCGTGGCGAACGCATTCACTCCCGATACCTCCCCGTGCGGCAGGCCACGCCCGTGTACCTGGTACGAATACGTCGACAGGAAGAAGCGATCCAGCACGACGAATTCTCCCGCCTCGAGCGCCGGGCGCACCACCGCGTCCACGAGCTGCGCGCGGGACGCCATGAACAGCAGCGCCTCGGCGCGAGGGGTAATGGCCATTGCGGGATCCAGCAGCACGCGCCGGACCTCGTCGCCCATCGCCGTCCCTCCCGGCTCGCGCAATGCGCGGTGGGGAATGCCAGCCCGACGCAGCCGCTCGCTCAACCGGCGAAGCTGGGTCGACTTCCCCACCCCCTCCGCCCCCCCGAGCACGATCAGCCCGCCGCGTGACACCGCCCCGCTCCCCTCAGCTGAGCGTGATGATCGATGAGGAGGCGCCGGTCTTGATCCCCTCGGCGATCCAATTGTTCACCTGCAGCATCAGCTTGTCGAAATTCTCCTGCGCGGCGACGGCCTGCTGGTAGATCCCGCTCTGTTGCACGCGGCCCAGGAGCTGGTCCATCTCCCGCTCCATCTCCTCGGTCGGCTCCTGGCCACTCTCGATCATGCGCTGCGCGTTGCCGCGAAGCTCCTCCATGCGACGCAGCAACGCCACCGCGTCGCGATCACCGCCCAGTGCATCGTTGGCGCGCTTGAGGGCCTTGTACTGCTCGCTCTGGCCGATGAGCCGGCCCAGATCCTTCGCCTTGGCGTCGATCATTCGTGGGATTCGTATGGGCGTGGTGCGCCAAGCGCTCCCTCACCACGTGGAGATGTGCACCGCGGTCCGTCGCGGCGTCGTTCAGTCGCTTGTCGCCGAATCGGACGGCGTCGTTGGGTCCTTCGCGCCGGCCGCGCGCTCCGCTCCCCGCCACGTCGCGAGTACGAACCGCTCCCGGCCGGTCAGGTCCTGCACCACCCGCACGTCCTGCCAACCCGCGGCGTGGGTGAGCATGGCCGCCACGCGCCGAGCACGACGCGAGTCCACCTCGAGCGCCAGCAGCCCGCCTGAGCGAAGGAGTCGTCCCGCGCCCGCCGTGACCGACCGGGTGACAGAGAGACCGTCGTCCGGACAGGTCAGCGCCTGCGGCGGCTCCCAGTCCCGGACGGCGGCGGGAAGCTCAGCGGCTTCGGCGAAGGCAATATACGGAGGATTCGAGACGAGCACGTCCACTTCGCCCTCAAGGTCGTGCAAGGGCGCGAGCGCGTCGCCCGCGCGAAGCTCCAGCGACGCCTCGGCTGGCAGCGGAAGGCGCGACGCGTTCACGGCGGCGACCGCGAGCGCATCGACGGAGAGGTCGGTCGCGATGATGCGCCGGAAGCGCCCCTCGGCCGCCAGGGCGAGGGCGATCGCCCCCGATCCCGTTCCGACGTCCACGGCCACGCCGCCCAGCGATCCCTGCGGACTTTCGAGCACGAGGTCGACGAGTCGCTCGGTTTCTGGGCGCGGAATCAGGACCCGTTCGTCCACGAACAGGGTGAGGTGACGAAAGGCCGCGGTCCGTGCCGCATACGCCAGCGGGGCACCCGCCGCGCGCAGCCTGGCTGCCGCGTTCAGCGTCGCCACCTCGTCGGCGGAGAGCAGCTGTCCTGC
>CAZVDJ010000803.1:0-2394 GCA_964626245.1 uncultured Gemmatimonadaceae bacterium | reverse complement strand
CTTCACGATCTCCACGAACGGGGGGACCTGCTTCACGTCGCCGATCTCGCCGATCATGCGCAGCACCTGCTCGTTGGCCCCGCCGTGCAACGGGCCATAGAGCGCCGAGATCCCGGCCGCCACGGCGCTGAACGGGTCCACGTGCGACGAGCCCACCGCCCGCACCGCGTTGGTGGAGCAGTTCTGCTCGTGATCGGCGTGCAGGATGAAGAGGATCTCGATCGCCTTGGCAAAGACCGGGTTGGCCGCGTACTGCGGCTCCGACATCCGCGCGATCATCGAGAGGAAGTTCTCGCTGTACGACAGGTCGTTGTCGGGGTAGATGAACGGGAGCCCCTTCACGTGCCGGTACGCGAACGCGGCGATCGTCGGCACCTTGGCCAGCAGGCGGATGATCGAGATGTCGCGCTGGTGCTTGTCGAAGATGTCCTTCGCCTCGGGGTAGAACGACGAGAGCGCGGCGACGCCCGCCACCATCATCGACATGGGGTGCGCGTCGTAGCGGAACCCCTCCAGGAAGCGCTTGATGTTTTCGTGGACGTACGTGTGGTACGTGATGTCGTGCACCCACGCGTCGTACTGCGTCTGCGTCGGCAGCTCGCCGTTGCGCAGCAGGTAGGCCACCTCGAGGAAGCTCGCCTTTTCCGCCAGCTGCTCGATGGGATAGCCGCGGTAGCGCAGGATCCCCTTGTCACCGTCGATGTAGGTGATGGCGCTGCGGCACGACGCGGTGTTCATGAACGCCGGGTCGTATCCCATCAGCCCGAAGTCGTCCGCGTCGACCCTGATCTGCTTCAGGTCACTGGTGCGAATGGTCCCGTCGGCGATGGGAATGGTGTAGCTCTTGCCCGTCCGCGTGTCGCGGACCTCGAGCGCATCGGTGGTGGGCGCTGGCGCCTGTGACGTCGCCGTCGTGCTCATATCCCGGTCTCTCCGCTGATGTCTCTGCGAGGTAGTGGTCGCTGGTGCACTGGAAGCTAGTCGACGAGTCGGGCACTCGACATTGCTTCGGTCGCCGCACATCGCTTTCTTCGCCTGCGGCTGCTGCCCACCCCGCCCCTCGATCACCGGTTTGATGGCCGACGTCACGCGACTTGCCCTGATCGTGCTCGCCGCCGCCGCGGGCGGCGCGGTGAACTCCATTGCCGGGGGAGGCACACTCCTCACCTTCCCCGCCCTCATCGGCCTGGGGATCCCCGCGCTCACCGCCAACGCGACGAGTACCGTGGCGCTCTGGCCGGGCGCCGTGGGGAGCATGCTGGGCTACCTCGGCGAGCTGCGCGGGGCCCGCGCCTGGGCCATTCGCTTCGCCGTCCCCTCGCTCGTCGGGGGGCTGGTCGGCGCGCTCCTCCTCCTGGTCACCCCACCCGACCGCTTCGACGCCCTGGTCCCGTGGCTCGTACTGGGGGCGACCGGACTCTTCCTCGTGCAGCGCCCGGCCATGCGCTGGATGCGCGACCGCGCGGCCCGCCGCGGCGCTCTGGGCGGCGGCTCGCCCGAGGACCCGGCGAGCCGCCCTCCGCCACCCTCGGCGCTCGCCTACCAGTTCGCCGTCGCCGTCTACGGCGGCTACTTCGGCGCAGGGATCGGCATCCTCATGCTGGCCGCCCTGGGCTTCATGGGCTTCACCAACATTCACCGGATGAACGGGCTCAAGAACTGGGGTGGGCTGTGCGCAAACATCATGGCGGCAGCCACCTTTGCCGTGAGCGGGCTGGTCGACTGGCCGGTTGCCATCGCGATGGCGCTGGGGGCCGCCGCCGGGGGATACGGCGGCTCGCGGCTGGCGCAGCGCGTGCCGCAGGAACGCGTGCGACAGGCCATCATCGTCATCGGATTCGCCAGCGGCCTCTGGCTCCTCCTCGACCGGCTGCGGTGACGGGGCGCACACATCGCCGGTAGGGCGTCGGGACGCGCCGAGCGTCGCGCACGCGATCGTCGCGACCGGTCGTGCCGGGTCAGGTTTGCGGATTGATGAGCCGATACTGAGGAATGGAGTCGTGGCGCCTGTCCTTCCGCAGGCGCAACGACGTCAGGTCCTCACCGCTTCCCGCAATCCGTCGTTTCGCACAATGAGCGTGCTCTCCTTCTTCGGTGGCAGGTCGTCGCGACCCAAGCAGACCGCGAGTGCCGCCCCCGCCCCCGCTGCCGTGGAGCCGCCCGACGACAAGACGTCGATCTCCAAGGAAACCGGCATCGTCCTGGACGCATTGGGCGGACTGCTGCAGGTGTACGGCAAGTACGCCTTCGACACCGATGCACGGAACAGCGACGAGATCCGTCGCCTGACGCATGGCTGGATGTTGCACGCCACCATGGGGGCGCCGCGTCCCGACAACACGCAGGATCGCCCGTCGTCCGGGGTCTTCTACCGCGACTGGAAGGGGCTGGCCC
>CAZVDJ010000802.1:0-2395 GCA_964626245.1 uncultured Gemmatimonadaceae bacterium | reverse complement strand
AGCGACGCTCGCCGAGTGGCTGCGCGCGGGGAGCGTGACGCTGGTCGATGTGCGCAACGCCGCGGAGTGGGAGGAGGGGCACATCGAGGGCGCCGTGCACGCCCCGCTCGGGCGGCTGGAGGGAGCCCTGTCCTCCCTTCCGTCAGCTGCACCGCTCGTGATGCAGTGCCAGGCCGGCGGGCGCTCCGCGATTGCGGCCAGCCTGGCGCGCCGCGCCGGGCGGCGCAGCGTGATCAACCTGCGCGGCGGCATCCAGCGGTGGCGCGAGGCCGAGCTACCCGTCGTGCGCGAGTCGCACACCGTCTCCGCCTAGGTGCGACCCCGCCCCGCGGAGCAGGGGTTCACCCGCCGCCTGCTCACCTACTTCCTGCGCGGACTCGTCTTCCTCACCCCGGTGGGGGTGACGGCCTACATCTGCGTGGTGGTCTTCAAGGCGATCGATGGCTGGCTGGGGCTCCCGATCCCCGGTGCCGGCTTTGCAGTCTCGCTCGCACTCATCACCCTCTTCGGATTCCTCGCGTCGTCGTTCATCACCCGCTCGTTCATCGGCGCGCTGGACGACCTCCTGGAGCGACTCCCCTTCGTGCGGCTGCTCTACTCCTCCACGCGAGACCTGGTCAACGCCTTCGTGGGAGAAAAGCGGCGATTCGACAAGCCGGTGGTGGTGGAACTCTTTCCCGGTGGCAACGCCAGGGCGCTCGGCTTCGTGACGCAGGAAGCGCTCTCGCAGCTGGACATGCCAGGGTACGTCTCCGTGTACATGCCGCACTCGTACAACTTCTCGGGGCAGATGTACCTCTTTCCCACGTCGGCGGTGGCGCGCCTCGACACCAACTCGTCGGACATGATGGCCTTCATCGTCTCCGGCGGCGTCACCGAGATCCCCACGCTCGGCAGCGCGGGCACCACACCGCTCGTCGCTCCCCGCGCCGTCGACGGCGCCGAGTCGTGACCGTGCGCGTCCCGGACCTCTCCACCTCCCGCCCTTCCCGACCGATGCGTCTCGACCCATTCGTGGTGGCCGGCCTTCCCTGCCGCTCCACGCAGCGCCCGCGACGCCCCGGGGCATGGCTTCGCATCGTTGGGGTCGTGGTGGGACTGGCGGCCGCCAGTGGCAACGCCACGGCGCAGGTCACCGCGCCGGGCACGGCGACGCGCGCGGCTCCCCCGGTCATCCTCCTGCGCCCGGCGCAGGTCTGGGACGGCGTGACCGAGAATGCGCGCCCCGGCCTCGTCGTGCTGGTGGAAGGCGACCGCATCAGCGCCGTGGGAACGCCGGACGCCGTGCGGGCCCCCGCCGGCGCGCGCGTGGTCGACCTTCCCGGGCTCACGCTCTTTCCGGGCATGCTCGAGGCGCACAGCCACGTCCTGCTGCACCCCTACAACGAGGCAACCTGGGACGACCAGGTGTTGCGGCAGCCCACGTCGCTGCGCGTGGCGCGCGCGGTGAACCACGTGCGCGAGACGCTGCGCGCCGGCTTCACCCTCGTGCGCGACCTGGGGACCGAGGGCGCCGGCTATGCCGATGTGGGGGTGAAGCAGGCCATCGACCAGGGGATCATCCCCGGACCGCGCATGCTCGTGACCACCAAGGCGATCGTCGGGCGCGGGAGCTACGCGCCGCGCTCGTTCGCCAACGACATCGACATCCCGCAGGGCGCCGAGGAAGCCGGCAATGCCGAGGAGCTGGTGCGCGTGGTGCGCGACCAGATCAAGCACGGCGCCGACTGGATCAAGGTGTACGCCGACTATCGCTGGGGACCGAACGGCGAGACGATGCCCGCCTTTACCGAGGCCGAGCTGCGCGCGGCCGTGGAGGTGGCGGAGTCGAGCGGGCGGCACGTCGTGGCGCATGCGTCGTCGGCCGAGGGGATGCGACGCGCCACGGTGGCCGGGGTGACCAACATCGAGCATGGCGACTTCGGCACCGACGAGGTGTATCGCCTGATGGCGCAGAAGGGCGTGGCGCTCTGCCCCACGCTGGCCGCCGGCGACGCCACGGCACAGTACGCCGGATGGAAGAAGGGGAGCGAGCCGCCCCCCGCGCGCATTCGCGCCAAGCGCGAGTCGTTCGCGCGCGCCCGCGCCGCCGGCGTCACCATCTGCAACGGGAGCGACGTGGGGGTCTTCACCCACGGCGACAATGCCCGCGAGCTGCAACTCCTGGTGGACTATGGCATGACGCCGCTGGAGGCGATGCGCACGGCCACCTCGGTCACCGCGCGCGTCCTGCGGCTCGACGACAAGCTCGGCAGCGTGCGCGCGGGGCTGTGGGCCGACCTGGTGGCCAGCGAGGGCGACCCGACGCGGGACATCGGCGCCACGCGCCGCGTGCGCTTCGTGATGAAGGGTGGCATCGTCCACCGGCACGACGCCTCCCCGGCGTCGCGCAATT
>CAZVDJ010000801.1:0-2397 GCA_964626245.1 uncultured Gemmatimonadaceae bacterium | reverse complement strand
CGTGAGCGGCCCCGATTCGTAGACGATGTACTGGCCCAACCCCAGGCCGAAGAAGTCGCCGGGGGGGCTCGACGGAGGGGTTGGCCTGTCCATCCCAGTCGATGCGAAGGACGAGGATCTTGAGGTGCCAGCGATCGGTGGTGTTGATCGTGAACCAGACGTGCGTGATGACGCCGGGGCCAGCGAGGCGTGCAATGGTGCGAGTCTCGCCCGGCACGAGGCGGTTGCGCCCGCTCCCATCGTCGTTCGCCCCCGAGGTGTCGGCGCTGGAGACGCGCTGCGACGTGTAGCTGCGCAGGAAGGGGAGGTGGGACGGCTTGCCGACAGCGAGTGAGAATGAAAAAATGAACACAAAGGACTTCGCCCCACAACCTGACCGGAGCGAGCCGCACCCCGACCGAGCCATGACCATCCTGCGCCTGTCGCTCGCCCTGCTGTCGCTGCATCTCCCGCTGGTGACGGCGCGAGCCCAGGCGAGCGACACACTTCCGCCCGGGGTGGGGCTGCGCGCGCTGTCACGGCTGGACGAGCTGGCCTACGCGCGTCCATCGGTGCGCGTGGGGGCGGTGACGAGCCACGATCCGTCGGGGAAGAACGACGACGGCTTCAGCGGGGCGCACTCGTTCGTGCGCAAGGAAGGGGACGCGCTCGTGATCGCCGACCTCGCCGGGCCGGGGGTCGTGACGCGCATCTGGACCCCCACCCCCACCGACGACCCGGTCGAGTTCTACTTCGATGGCGAGGCGCGGCCACGACTGGTCGTCCCCATGCGGCAGCTCTTCGTTGGAGGTCCGGCTCCGTTCCGCGCGCCGCTGGTGGGATACGGCGCCGGCGGCTACTACAGCTATGTGCCGCTGCCGTATGAGCGCTCGCTCAAGGTGGTCGTGCGCGCCCCGCGCGTGCAATTCTACCAGATCAACCACGCGAGCTACGACCGTTCGGTTCGCATCCGCTCGTTCACGCCGTCCAACCTGCCGGATGCCTCCGCAGCTGCGGCGCTGCTTGGCGCAACAGACGACGACGTGAGCCGTCTGGCCGCGCCGCCCGGCGCCCCTGTCACTCGGCACGGCGTCACCCGCACGTTGCAGCCGGGGGAGACGAGCGTGGTGTACGAGGCGCGAAGCGGGGGACGCCTGGTGGGGCTGCGCCTGGCGCCCGCCGCCGCCCTCATGGCCGATGCACGCGCCACCCTCGTGCGCATCTATTGGGATGGCGCCGAGCATCCGGCGGTGGAGGCGCCGGTGGAGGATCTGTTCGGGGGAGCGTGGGGGCGACCCGCGATGGCTGGCGTGCTGGCCGGCACCGCGCGCGACACCAGCTACCTCTGGTTCCCCATGCCGTTCGATGCGTCGGCCCGAGTGGAGTTGCACCAGGCGGCCGGCGCGCCATCGCGCACGGTGCACGCCGAGGTGTTCACCGCGCCGGTGCCGCGCCGAGCGGGGGAGCTGCGCTTCCATGCCGTGTGGCGACGGGAGAACCCCACCACCGCCGGGCGCCCATTCACCTGGCTGCGCGGCGCCGCACGCGGGCACGTGGTGGGGACGGTGCTGCAGGTGCAAGGACTCGGCGTCGACGGCACCGGCTTCTTCGAGGGAGACGATCGCGTGGTGATCGATGGCGACACCGCCGTGGCCGGCACCGGGTCCGAGGATGCGTTCAATGGCGGATGGTACGACGTCCCAGGCCGGTGGGACGCTCGCCGCTCGTTGCCGCTGTCGGGGGCGCTGGGCTACTCGAATGCACTGAGCCGCACCGGCGGCTACCGGTTCATGCTCAGCGACGCGTACGCGTGGAAGCGCAGCATCGACCTTACCATCGAGCATGGGGAGACGACCGAGAATACCGTCCCGACGGACCACAGCGGCGTCACCTACTTCTACGCTGACGGCGATCCCGGCTGGCGGTCGACGGCGCTCACGGACGAGACGCGCCGCGTGGTGGCGCCCGACCGGATCACGCTGAACGTCGGATGGTCGTCGCCCATCCACTTCTTCTCGACGCGGTTCGCGACGGTGAGCAAGGGTCCGGAGGCCGGGATCGGGCGCTTTCTGTCATTTGTCGGCGACAGCGCGCCGGAACTGGGACGCCATGTCCTGAGCCTTGGCGCGCCGGTGCCGGCGAGCGGGCGCTATCGGGTGTCGATCCTCCCGGTGCTGGGGCCGGCGCAGGGCGTGGTGCAGCTGCTGGTGGACGACATGCCGACCGGCGTGGCGGTGGATACTCGAGCCGACGGTCGGCGGGTGGGGGTGTTGACGGTGCTGGGAGAGGTCTCGCTGGAGGCGGGGGAGGCGGTCATTCACCTGCGCGTGACGCCCGCGACGTCGGGGAACCGGCGGGCGGCGCTGGATCTCGTGCGCCTGGTGCTCGAGCCGGTGAGGTAGGCGAGCAATGGAATGG
>CAZVDJ010000800.1:0-2401 GCA_964626245.1 uncultured Gemmatimonadaceae bacterium | reverse complement strand
CCCCGATGGGGCGCGCGGTGCCAACTTTCCGGCCGACCTGCACGTGCACCCGTCGGGACGCGCCGTCTACGTCTCCAACCGTGGCGACGACACGCTGGCTGTCTTCTCCACCGTCGGTCCGTCGGCGCCGGTGCTGGTGCAGTCAGTCGCCACGGGGGGACACTGGCCGCGCAACTTCGCGCTCGACCCGAGGGGACGGCTCCTCCTGGTGGCGCACCAGCGCTCGCACGCCATCACCAGCTTCGTGGTGAGTGCCGCAACCGGCCAACTCACGCGCACCGGGCACGAGGCCACGGTCCCGGCCCCGGTCTGCCTGCGCTTCAGTCGCTAGCGCCTGGCAGGCCTGGGCGCGAGCGAGGCCAGGAGCCGCTCCATCCGCGCAATCTCCGCGCGCTGGTCGGCATCGATGTCGATCACCATCTGGTGAAGTTGCGGCTGCCGGGCGCTTCCCCTGGCGCCCAGCAGCGTCGCGACCATCGCCAGCGCCCCGCGATGGTGGAGGATCATCCCCTCCAGGAAGCGACGGTCGAAGTCGTCGCCGGTGGCCGCCGCCAGCTGCGCCATCGCCTCCGCCGAGAGCATGCCCGGCATCGCCGGCGTGGCGAGCGAATCCGGCGCCGCTGGCGCGTGATGCGCGTGGGCGAGGCGTGACGCGGCGCTGTCGCCTGTCGGCGCGTAGCGCCGCAACCACGCGTCCATCATCGCGATCTCGTCGCGCTGCGAGACGGTAATGCGCTCCCCAAGGAGGTGCAGCGACTCGCGCACCGTGCGCCCGGAGAGCAGTGCGGTCATCTCGAGCGCCTGGCGATGATGGGCGATCATCCCCTGCACGAAGCGCACGTCGGCCCCGGTCACCGCGGCTGCCTTGTCCTGGGCCGGCGCGGTGCGCACGGGGGTCGTCGCCAGCAGCGCACCCACCAGCCACCGCCCGCAGGCGAGGCGCAGCGTCGCGCTAGCCACGTTGCCGCCACTTGGTGCGCGTGTACGCCACGCGAAAGCCCTGGCGCTCGGCGTTGACCTGCGAGGTGCTTCCCGGCGCGGCGCAGATCATCGCCAGGTCGCATCCCATGTCGCTCGCATGCGACAGGCGGGTGGCCAGGAGCGCCGACTGCGCACCGCGCCCCCGCCAGGCCGGGATCGTGCTCGCCCCTGCGAGCAGCGCCACGCCGGCGTGCACCGACATCGCCCCTGTCGCCACGATCGCCCCGGCGATCTCCGCCACGTAGCACGTCATGCCGCGGCTGTTGGCGCTCACCACCCCAAACTCGCGCATGAAGGCCGAGACCTCGGGCAGCTCGCTCCACCCAAGGGCCGACGCCTCCACCCAGTCGGCCATCCGCTCGCGGCCGATGGGGCGCGCCTGCGGCGCGCCGTCGCCCGGGGACGCCGCCACCCGTGGCACGCCGGCCAGCGGCTTGTAGAGCACCGTGGTGAGTTCGACCGGGACGTAGTCGCGCGCCGGGAGGAGCGTCAGGAGCGCGCTGCTGGCGATGGGGCTCACCTCGTGGTGCACGTCGGCGCCGCGACTCCGGAAGAATGCCTCGAGCGTCTCCAGCGCCCCCTCGGTGGGTGGCGCGAACAACCCCAGGCCAAACGTCTGCGTGAGCGGCGAGTCCACGCCGTCGTACATGGCGTACGTCCCGTCCACCTCGATCCACGTGGCGCGCACTGCAGGGGCGTGGTCGGCCCGGGCCTCGACGAACGCCGCGTTCGCCGCCCCCTCGGTGCGCTCGAGACGGCGGGCGAGGGCGAGGTCGCTGACGAAGGCAGGGGGTGCGGCAGGCATGCGGTGCGTCGGGGGCGAGGGGTAAGTTGTCGCGCCGCGAGGCGCGTCGCGACTCCCCGCCCCCGCGGATTTGCGCCCAGCGGGCACGGCCGCGCCGTCCGCGGGTTAAAATCAGGGCATGACGCCCTGGGTCCAGCGCCTCCTCGTCGCCAACATCGCCGTCTTTCTCCTGCAGCTTACGGTGGCCGGTACCTCACGCCTGCTGGCGTTGGTGCCGGCGCTCCTGCTGGAGCGCCCGTGGACGATCGTGACCTACATGTTCGCCCACAGCACGGCGGGGTTCAGTCACATCCTCTTCAACATGTTCGCTCTCTTCATCTTCGGCCCGCGGGTCGAGGCGCGGATGGGCGAGCGGCAGTTCATTCGCATGTACCTGGTGGCGGGGATCGTGGGCGGTCTCCTCTCGCTCGTCTTCACACCGACCGCCGCCATCGTCGGTGCATCCGGGGCGGTGTTCGGCGTGCAGCTCGCGTACGCACGCTTCTTCCCGCACGACCGCATCTTCATCTGGGGGGTGATCCCGGTGGAGGCGCGCGTGCTGGTGGTGATCATGACGGTGATGTCGCTGTACGGCGGGATGCGTGGTGGTGGCGGCGTGGCGCACTTCGCGCACCT
>CAZVDJ010000799.1:927-2404 GCA_964626245.1 uncultured Gemmatimonadaceae bacterium | reverse complement strand
CCATGACCCGCGCGGTCTGTCGGGCGTGTGAACCCGAGCCCACGCCAAGGTGGCGGTCGGGAATGGGGAGACCGAGGTCGCGGAAGAACGCGTCGGACATCGACGCGTCGTAGTGCTGGCCAGTGTGGACGAACACCCGCTCGTGCCCGGACTCGGCGAGCGCGTTGAGAATGGGCGCCACCTTCATGAAGTTGGGTCGGGCACCAGCAACAACGAGGACTTTCATAGCAGTGCGTGAGCGTTTGGAAGGAGCCGCCCGGAACGTAGTGAGTGGTGGGCACCGGTGCGACGCGGCCGTCGTCCGCCACGACGTGGGTACGGTTGCATGACAGGGACGGATAGCTCCCCGGCGCCGTCTCAACCCGACGGCGAGGCCGGCGGAATCCGCCCAACTGGTGCGACCGGCGCCACCGGCACCGACCGTCGGGCGCTGGACCGGTCGCTGGCGCGCGGTGTGGCGTGGACCGGGATGGTGCGCTGGGCAACCCAGCTGGCCACGTGGGCCAGCACCGTGATCGTGGTGCGCCTCCTCTCGCCCGAGGACTACGGCCTCGTGGGGCTGGCGGCGCTCTACCTCGGGATCGTGACGTTGCTGAGCGAGTTCGGCATCGGCACCACGATCGTCGCACTGCGGCATCTCTCGCCGTCACAGCACGCGCAGATCAACACCGTCTCGATGCTCTTCGGGGTGGTGAGCTTCGCGGTCTCGTGCGGCGCGGCCCCGGTCCTCGCGTGGTTCTTCGATGCCCCCGAGCTCACCGGCGTGGTGATCGCGATGTCCACGATGTTCCTGGTCACCGGCGCCCGGGTCGTGCCGCAGGCGCTGCTGCAGCGCGAGATGCGCTTTCGCGACCTGGCCATCAACGATGGCCTGCAGGCCATCGTGCTCGCCGTCGGCTCGGTGGTGTTCGCGTTTCTGGGCTTCCGCTACTGGACCCTGGTGCTGAGCAGCGTGCTCGGCGCCCTGCTGTCGACCGTTGGGGTCCTTCGCCTCGTGCGGGTGCGCTTCGAGCGCCCCGACTGGCGCACGCTGGCGCCGGCTATGACGTTCAGCCAGCAGACCATCGTCAGCCGCCTGGCCTGGTACGTGTACCAGAACGCGGACTTTCTCGTCGTGGGCAAGCTGTTCGGCAAGGAGCTGACGGGGGTGTATCGCGTGGCGTGGGACCTCACCAGCACGCCGCTGGAGAAGATCACGAGCATGGTGGGGCGGGTGACCCCCGCCGTGCTGTCGGCCGCGCAGCACGACGCGGCCGCGCTGCGGCGCTACCTCCTGCGCATCACCGAGGCCCTCGCGATCGTCACCTTCCCCGCCACCGTGGGCATGGGACTCGTCGCGCGGGACCTGGTCCCGCTCCTGCTCACGGAGAAGTGGGCGGCGATGGTCGTCCCGTTGCAGCTGCTGGCGGTCGCGGCGGCCATCCGCTCCGTCACCCCCATCCTGCCACAGATCCTCACCGTCATCGGGGAGAACCGC
>CAZVDJ010000799.1:0-917 GCA_964626245.1 uncultured Gemmatimonadaceae bacterium | reverse complement strand
GGCGCCGTCATCATGCCCATCGCCTTCTGGGTCGGGAGCCGATGGGGAACCGTGGGCATCGCCGCCATGTGGCTGGTGGTGTATCCGATCGCCCTCGTGGTGCCGATGGCGCGCGCCGTCTTCCGTCAGCTGGAACTCGGCGCCGCGGACTACTGGAAGGCGCTGGCCCCGGCGATCACGGGGGTGCTGGTGATGGCCGGCGCCGTGTGGGGAGGGCGCGCCCTGCAGTCGCCCGAATGGTCACGCGCCGTGCACCTGTCGATCGACGTCGGAGTCGGCGCCCTTGCCTATCTCGGGTCGCTCGTCCTGCTGCACCGCGCGCGTGTGGCGGCCCTGGGCGCCGGCCTGCGCGCGGCCCGCGCCTGATGGCCGGCCCCGCGCGCCACCCCGGGGCGTGGCCCCAGCCCTTGTACACGGCGCCCGGAGCCCCGGGCGATCGGCGCATGCTCCTCATTTCGGTCGCCTACCCGCCAAATGCCGAAGTGGGAGCGCTGCGCTGGCAGAAGATCGCGCAGGCGGCGCGCCTGCGCGGTTGGACGATCGACGTCATCCTCATCGATCCCACCGATCCGTCCATCCGCGAGGAGGGGCGCCTGCAGGAGGTGCCGGAAGGCGCCGAGTTGTACGACGTCCCGCTCCGGGAAGTGTGGGCGCAGCGCGCCGAACGTGTCGTGCGACGCTGGATTGCGCCGCGCGCCGGGAGCGGCGCCGTTTCATCGGAGGCCGGTCCCGGCAACGCCGCCGCACGCATCGACGACGCCAGCTTCGGACAGGGGCGCGCCGCGCGCGCGGGGCTCGTCGGCACGTTGCTGCGCGCCTATCGAACGCGGGTGCTGTTCGCACAGTGGAATGACTGGGCGAGACGCGCGGCCGCGGTCGGGATCGCGCTCGCCGGCCGGCACCGCTATGCACTGGTG
>CAZVDJ010000798.1:0-2407 GCA_964626245.1 uncultured Gemmatimonadaceae bacterium | reverse complement strand
CGCCGCCACCTTCGCCAGGATCCCCTGCACGTAGGCGGTGGCCTGCGGTTCTCGATCGGCAATGGGGGTGGTGGGCGGGGCCGACGGGGCCAGCGCCGGGTTGAAGAGCGCCGCCACCTCCATGGCCAGCGCCGGCGGCGCGGTGGTGCGGGCATTGGAGAGCACCACCACCGCCAGGTCGTCGTCGGCGAAGCGCGTGTACTGGGTGATGAACCCCTGCCACGCCCCGCCGTGCTCCTGCACCACCTGCCCGCCGGCCTCCCCCAGGAACCAGCCGAAGCCGTACGGATACGGGCGCCCGCTGTTCAGCGTCGTTGGGGCCAGCATCTCGACCCACCGCTCGGGCGGAATCACTCGACGCGTGCGCACCGCCTCGTTCCAGGCAATCATGTCGCGCAGCGACAGGAGCATCGAGCCGTCGGCGGTGGTGTTGAGCTGGGGGGCCACCCAGGCGGCGTGCTCCCACCCGGTGGGGGTGACGTTGTAGCCGTGGGCGCGATGCGGGACCACGGGCGCCTCGGTGATGACGCGGATGGTGGGCATCCCGGCCGGCCCAAAGATGCGCTGCTGCAGATACTCGTGGTACGGCCGCCCCGTCACCCGCGTCATGATGATCCCCAGCAGCACGTAGCCGGTGTTGGAGTAGTTCCAGCGCGCCCCCGCCGGAAACTCCAGCGGGAGCGCCGCCGACATCGCCACCAGCTCGGCGTCGGTGTAATCGCGGCGATAGTCGAACCCCTCGCCGGTGTAGTCGGGAATCCCCGAGCGGTGGCTCAGCAGGTGGCGGATGGTGATGGGGTCCCACGACGCCGGCCCCTCGGGGAGGTAGCGGCGCACCGACGCGTCGAGGTCGATCCGCCCCTCCTGGGCGAGCGCCAGGATCCCCGCGGCGGTGAACTGCTTCCCCAGCGATCCCGACTGGAAGATCGTCTCATCGGTGACGGGGGTGCGGTGCTCCAGCTCCGCCACGCCGTAGCCGCGCGCCACCAGCACCTCGCCGCGCCGGATCACCGCCAGCGCCAACCCGGGAATGCGGGCCGCCTCCATCGTGCGGCGCACCACGGCATCGACCTCGCCCAGCACCGGGCGCCCCTGGCGCTCCAGCGCCCACGGAAGGCGCAGGGGTTCGGGGCGCGGCCAGGCACGGTCCAGCGTCCCGCCCCGGTAGAGCGTCCCCTCCTTCATCACCCAGGCGATACGCCGCGCGGCGCCGATGTCGGCCAGCGGATCGGCATCGAGCACCACCAGGTCGGCCACCTTTCCCACCTCGAGCGACCCCAGGTCGCCCGCCAGCCCCAACGCGCGCGCGCCGTTCAGCGTCGCCACCTGCAACACCTCGTGCGGGCGCATCCCGCCACACGCCAGGAGCGCCATCTCCCAGTGGTTGGAGAGCCCTTGCAGCTCACCGTGCCCCCCCAGCCCGATGGTGCCGCCGGCCCGGTGCACCGCCGTCACGCCGGCCGCCGCGTCACGGTCGTTGTAGTCCTCGGGGGGGAACCAGAGCAGGCGCGACGACGTGCGCTGGTAGAGCGCCCCGTCCGGGAACCATCGCGCGATGCGTGCGTCCTCGTGGGGACGCTCCTCCGCCAGGAGACGGTAGACCGGGAGGGCGCCACCGAAGCTCACCACCAGGGTGGGGGTGTTGGCGATCCCCGACCGTGCCAGCAGCTGCACCACGTCGTCGTAGACCGGCGCGTCGGGGACGGCGTGCTCCAACCCGGCAAAGCCGTCCATCGCGTGCGTCAGGTCTTCCTTGGTGTCGGCGCTCCCCTCGGTGGTGGCGATGAGCCCCAGGGCGTGCGCCGCCTCCGCCACCCACTGCCGCTGCTGCCGCGATCCCACCTGGTACGCCTTGAGGTAGCGCGTTCCGTACTCGTCGCGGTAGCGCGCCAGCAGCCGGCGCGCCTCGTCGAGCGACTGGAGGTTGGTGGTGCTGAAGACTCCCGGACCGGTGGAGAGGATGCGCGGGCTGGGCGACTGGTCGACCTCGACCACGTCGGCCAGCCCGAAGATGTCGGCCGTCGTCTGGGGGTCGCGGATCGTCGTCACCCCCAACGCCAGGTTGGCGAGCCCGTGGCTCGACTCGGGCTGCAGCAGCTCGCCCGCGGGGCCCCAGTGGGCGTGCAGGTCGATGAAGCCCGGGACCACGAACTTGCCGCGCAGCTCCACCACGTGCGCCCCCTCGGGAAGGGCCACCGAGCCGCGCGCGCCGAGGGCGGCGATGCGGCCGCGGATCACGACGAGGTCGGCGTCGGGAATCACCTCCGCGCCCCGCATGGTGATCGTCGTAGCGCCACGCAGCACCACGCTCCCCGCCGGAACGTCGCGCGGCAGCGTCACGTCCAGCGTCCACGTGGCGGTGGCTCCGCCAGCTGCAGCGCGCGAGACGGTGGTTCCGTTCACCCAG
>CAZVDJ010000797.1:0-2410 GCA_964626245.1 uncultured Gemmatimonadaceae bacterium | reverse complement strand
ACGGCTGGGCTGTGCTGCGCGAGCGTGGGATGCGCGACGAAAACTCGTGGACGCACGCCGCCGCGCAGTACACGCGCATGTACGAGGCCGCGCGCTGGGTGCGCCGCGGCTAGCGCGCCCGGCTACCGGGACTCCGGCGTCCTGCCCGCGCGCCGCGGGACGCGCGACAGCACCCGCACCGGCGGCATCCCATCCGGTTCCGCCAGCTGCAGCTCGCGCGTGCTCGTCGGTCCGTGCCACGCGCCGGCCGACCGGTTGACGCTCGGCAGGCTCACGTTCGGGTCGATCGTGGCGCCGAACGTGAAGGGATCGGCGCCGCTGTAGCTCACGGCATAGCCCAGGTCGGCCAGCATCCCGACGGTCACCGCGCTCAGCGGCGCGTCGGCAACGGTGAACCATCCTGTCATCAGCTCGCTGGTGAAGGTGGTCTTGCGCCAGTGGTGGTTGAGCGTGTTGCCGGTGAGCGGTCGCGTGGCACCGTTCTCCAGCGGGACCTTGGGGCCGGCGTAGCGCGTACCGCCGGCGCGGTCGAAGGCGGCCACCGCGTTGGCGCACGAGAAGTGGCTGTCCTGCACCAGCGTGTTGGGGGCGCCCGTCGACGGGAGCATGAGGCAGCGCCGCGCGAATCCGGAGGGCAGCGTGATGTTGAGGAGCTGCGGCACGAAGCCGAGTGCATGCACGAGCTCGTGCAGGGCAAAGCCGCGCTGGATGTTGGCGGGGAGGGCGTCGAAGTCCGCTTCGTCGAAACGGATGAACCCTACCAGCGGCTGTGCGCCGGGATCGCGAATGAGGCACGGAAAGCCCTGCGCCCCCGCGCCGCCCGCCCCGTCGATGGGACCGTGCCGCGCGATGACGAGGAGGTCGTCGATCTCCTCGTCGATCACCGCTGCTGCAGCACCCTGCAGGAAGCACACGGGGGTCGCACTCACGCGCTCGTCGGGCAGGTCCTCCCAGACGATGCGCTCGAGCGTCGCCTCTGCGGCGGCCACGGCCGCCTGCGCCGCCGCCGACGGCACCCCCTGCCACCGCACCACGATGTTGTAGCCGCGCGGCCGCCCCTCCGCGCGGAAGGTGACCGGCGGCAGCGCCGCCACTTCGGCCCGCACGGTGCTCTCGCCCGCCGAGAGCGTCCACGTCGTCAAGCGGGCGATCCCGTCGCTCCCCGTCGTCACGGTCGACGGTGCCGCATCGCTCCCGGCGGACGCAATGAAGCGCACCTGGACACCCACGGCCGGTGAGCCATCCTGCTGCAGTGCGCGCACCGCCGGCAGCTCGTCCACCGCCGCCCCCACCGGCCCCACCTGCTGCAGCGCGGAGCGCGCCTCCAGCGCCGTTGGCACGTCGGCACGCGCGCCGCCACTCGGCCCGTCGTCGCTGCACCCGGCGATCAGGAGCGGCACCCCAACCAGCGCGACAGACCAGCGCCGTGCGTGTCGCGCGGTCTTGTGCCTGGCGCGCCGCGCCGCCGGGAGGTCCGGCCTGCGCGCCGGGAGTGCCGGGAGTGCCGGGAGATCAGGGGCGACGTCGATCGTGGTGGCCGGGAGACGGCGCTCCGCACGAGGTGCGGCGACGGTGCGTGAGGCCGGTGATGGACAGACCTGGGGCATGGAACGTCGGGATGGCGTGAGGTGAGGAGCGAGCCGTGACGTGATACCTCACCAGACACGCACGAGCGCGCGCCGCGCCTCGCCGCTTACCGGATGCACACACCCCGTGGCGCGCGCGTCACTCCCTGAAGCGCACCACCGCGTTGGCCGCCGGGAGCTCGGCGCGCCGCGTCAGGGGAGTCGCCATCGTCGTGTGCCCCTGACCCTCCACGAACGCCGACGTGCTGGCGTAGCGCCCCAACTCCTCGAAGCGGTTCAGCACCCATGGCACTCCTTCGGCGCCCAGCAGCGACGCCTCGTCGGCCACGTGGAAGTGCAGGTGCGGCCCGATCGACGCGCTTCCGCTGTAGCCGAGCGCGGCGACCACCGCACCACGGCGCACGCGCTGGCCCACGCGCACACGCACGCTGCCCGACTTCAGGTGCTCGTAGATCGCGACCCGCCCATCCGCCAGCCGCAGCGCGATCATGTTGCCGCTCGCCGATTCCAGCGTGAAGGTGGGACGCGGCGCGCCGGGAGCATCTGCCTGGTCCGGCATGTCGTCCAATGCCGCCACGACCTCGCCATCGGCCACGGCCAGCACCGCCTCCCCGAAGCCGTTGCGATCCTGGCCCGTTGCGCTCCGGTCGAAGCGACCGCCGGGCGGAAGACGCACGAAGTCCACGGCGAAGCGCGCCGGAATGCGCATGCGACCGTCCACCGTGTAGTAGGCCATGCGGTGGCCCCCTTGCAGCCAGGGGTCGTACACGGCCACCCATTCGCCGCCGCGCAGCGGGGCGCCCAGCGCAACGGGCGACGCCCGC
>CAZVDJ010000796.1:0-2412 GCA_964626245.1 uncultured Gemmatimonadaceae bacterium | reverse complement strand
GGTCCATCGATGCGAACCCTCGCTTGCTCTTGCCCGTCATGATCTCCTCCCTGTCCCACGATACGACGTGTGCCGCGCCGCCGAGCCCACGGCGCGACTGGTGAACGCATGCCCACCCGCTCGCCCTTCTCTAACGCATGGAAGCGGGAAAGCACTCCCATGAGTTGCACCGAACAGCGCATCCATCAAGCAACCTCTGCCGTTAGGTGCCGGTTCCCTGCGTCCCCGGACGCCGGACCGACGGTCGTGCCCGCTCGAGGCATGCTGCGTTCGCTACGTTGCTCGCCCCCGCTGCCAAGCTCAGCGAGCTACATCACACTCCGCCGTTCATCCGATGCATCAAGGCGTCACGGCTTGGTGACCGCGCGGCGCTTCCGTACCACTCTCCGGGCCGGCGCGACCGGGTCCGAATCCCCGTCCGAGGCACCAGCACCGCCGTGCCGGACTCAGCCGCTATATTCCCGCCCCCATGCCGCTTTCGCTACGCTTCCTCGGAACTTCGGCCTCGCGCCCCACCGTCGAGCGCGGCGTCGCTGCCCTCGCGCTGGAACGCGAAGGCGAGACGCTTCTCTTCGACTGTGGAGAGGGAACGCAGCGGCAGATGATGCGCTACGGCGTCTCATTCAACTTCGGCGACGTCTTCTTCTCGCACTTCCACACCGACCACTACCTGGGGATCATCGGCCTCCTGCGCACCATGGCGCTCCAGGGACGGTCCGAGCCACTGCGCTGCTGGGGGCCGCGCGGCGCCGCCAAGATCATCAAGAAGTGCGAATCACTGGGCGCCGATCGCCTGACCTTTCCGCTGGAGGTGGCGGAACTGGCGCCGGGCGACGCCGTCAAGCGGCGCGACTACGCCATTCGGGCGATCGGGGCGGAGCACCGGGGGGCGCCGGCGCTGAGCTGGTTGGTGGAGGAGGAGACGCGTCGCGGGCGGTTCCACCCCGAGCGCGCGCGAGAGCTGGGGATCCCGGAGGGGCCGCTCTGGGGACGCATTCACCGGGGTGAGGCGATCACCCTCCCCGACGGCCGTTCCGTCGTTCCGTCGGAGCTGGTGGGGGCCACGCGCCCTGGGCGGCGGTTGGTGATCACCGGCGATACCCGTCCCTGCGACGCCACGCGCGAGGCGGCGCAGGATGCCGACCTGCTCGTGCACGAGGCGACCTTCGGCGACGAGGAAGCGGAGCGGGCGGTGGAGACGGGGCACTCCACGGCCCGAGAGGCGGCGACGCTTGCACGTGACGCCGGAGCGCTGCGGCTGGTCCTCACGCACCTCTCGGCCCGCTACACGCGCGACTTTTCCGACCTGGAGCGGGAAGCGCGCAGCGTCTTTCCGCGCACCACCATCGCTCGCGACGGCATGCAGGTGGACGTCCCGTTCCGTGACGCGACCGAGGAAGCGGAGACGGCCGCCAGCTGAGCGCCGCGCCGCCGGGCGCGACGCCCTACGAGACGATGTAGGCGGGCGGCTGCGTCTGGACGGGCGACGAGCGGCGGAAGAGCATGGCCAGCTGTCGGTCGTCCAGCGACTGCAGGACCGACGCGCGGTCGAGCCGAGCGCGTGGGTCGTTCACCTGCGGGCCGCGTGCATTGAGCCAGGCGTAGCGATCCAGCCGCGAGGTAGGGGCGGGGTGCTGGAAGACGATGAGGGCGCTGGAGTGCGAGGGGAGCTCCACCTCCACGTTCCACACCGTGCCATCTGGGGATCGGTAGGTCTTCATCGGAATGCGCGCCTGGGTCAGTCGTGGGCCGCAGTGGGAAGCAGGAGTGCCTCGACCGGCTGGCGCCCGTTGTAGCCGGCGTCCAGCTCATGCCAGTGCGCCACGGCACCCTCGCCGTGCTTCCAGCACCAGCAGATGGCGCGTCCCTCGACGTCGGCGGGAAAGTCGACCAGGCCCAGCTCGAAGCCCTTGAACTCCAGGCCGAGCTGTTGCAGTTCGCCCACGAAGCCCTGGATCTCGCGCGCCAGTTCCTGCGCCTTGTGCTGCAGCGCCTCGGCCTCCGGCGTGGGGCGCTCGGCGCGGCTGAGCGTCGCGGCGATCTCGAAGGCCTCGACGGTGCGTTGCCACTCGCGGTAGTACTCGATGATGTCGCGCACGATGCGCGACACCAGCGGCAACATGCGGTTGGCCTCGTCGAGCGTGAACTTCCTGGTCATGCGGTTCTCCGGGTCGCGCGCCACGCGGGCCGGGATGCGGGGACCGCGGCGCCACCTGCAAGAACGCCTGACGACGGCCGCGCATCAAGGGGAAGAACGTACCGGTTGCGGCAGGAGGGGGGACGGCGGGGGCGCGGCACCACCGGTGCCGGCGACGCCGCCGTTCGGACCTCACCGGAGGAAAACGCCGCCTCGTCGAAGGCACGGCGCAGCGCGGCGATGGTCTCCGCAGAGGCGGCGCCCGGGTGGAGGCG
>CAZVDJ010000795.1:0-2414 GCA_964626245.1 uncultured Gemmatimonadaceae bacterium | reverse complement strand
GGTGCTGTGCGGGGCGGTGCGCGACCGGACGCGCGTCCCCGCGAGCGACCAGCCGCGATAGCCCGCGCCGACCAGCAGCGCGTTCCCGTGCGCGGTCAGCGACGGAGCAGGTAGCTCACCTTCACGAACAGCCCGTCGCGCACCCGCTCCATCGAGCGGAAGCGGAAGGCGTCGGGCTCGGTGAGCGAGCTGCCGTAGCCGGCGAAGAAGACCGTTCCCGGACTTGGGACGTACGACACCAGCCAGTCCATGCGAAGGTCGCGGGTGGTGGTCTCCGTCGCACGGGCGTAGCCGTCCTCGCCCGCAATCACGATGGGGCGATCGGTGGCCGGGTCGCGCAGCGCGTCACGGCGTCGCGCGTCATACTGCCCCACCAGCCGAAGGAAGAGGGCGCGCGTGAGCTGGTACTCGGCCTTCAGTCTCGGAACGTTCGCCAGCGACAGCGTGCTCCCGTCGCGCCAGCGGGCGTAGTGCGAGTACAGGTACGACGTCGTCAGCCGCAACTGCGCCGACGGGCGGAAGTCGATGTCGGCCGACAGGTCGGTGCGGCGCGCCGGCGCCGTCTCGAAGAAGTCCACGTCGCGGCCGACGAAGGCATTGAATCGCCCGGTCCACCGGCGAAACTGCGGCGTCGTCACGCGCACCAGCGCCACATAGGTGGGCGTGCGCGGCGACGGGGCGAAGGCCAGCGTGTCGAAGGTCGCGCTCCCCGGCGACCGCTCGCGCAGCGTGGCATACCCCGCGTAGCGGCGCTCGTCGAACTTCCACGTCTCGGCCACCGGCGTCACGCTCACCACCCATCCGCCGCGCACGTTGCTCACCGTCTCGAACTGGAGCTTGGTCTCCTGCACCGGCCCGCCGTTCCAGAAGGTGTCATACAGCCAGATGGCGTCGAGCCCCTGGCGTACGAGGAACGATTCCACGAGCGACCCGGGCTTCCAGAACCACGAGACGCGGTTGTAGAACGAGGCGGTGATGTAGTCGTTGCGCGGGACGAAGCCGGCGGCGGCGTCGAAGTCGGGGGCGTAGCCGCTGAAGACGTAGCGCAGCCCATAGCGCAGCCCCGTGCGGTTGAGCGCGGCCTCCCACATCGGCGAGGTCTTCACCTCGGCGCCGGCGCTGTCGCGGCGAGCGCTGGCGCCCGCCACTGCATTGAAGGCATACACGCCGCCAAAGACGATGCGCGTGTCGGCCAACCCTACGCGTGAAAAGCGGCTCCCCTCGGTGCGATCGGTGATCGACAGCCCGGCCGTGGAGGCGCGGAAGATGTCCTGCCGCACCCGCAGCATGTTCACCAGCGGTCGCTCGCCGTCCGTGGCGGACGTGTTGCGCCCGTCCAGTGCGCCCATCCACGCCAGCGTGGTGCGCCCGATGCGCCCGGTGAGCTTGGCGGCGGCATCGGGCTGGACGATGCGACGGGTGTACATCAGGTTGCTGGGGGCGTCGAAGTACTCGCTCCCATCCAGGAAGAACGGGCGCCGCTCGGGAAAGAAGAGGGCGAAGCGCGTGTCACCCGGCACCTGCGCCGCGTCGGCCTCCACCTGCGAGAAGTCGGGGCGCACCGTGGCGTTGAGCGTGATGTTGGGCGCCAGCCGCAACCGCACGTTGCCGCCCAGGTTGGCCTTGCCCTGGTACGCCCACTCCGCGTCCTCGTCCGGTGCCCCGGCCAGCGATTCGGTGAATTCCGGATTCAGCTCCGCCACCAGGTCGCGACGCAGCCCCTCGAAGCCGGTCAGCGTGCCGGACTGCACCAGGAATGACGCGGCGCCGCGCCGCGTGGGCATCCACGTCTGCTGGTAGCCGGTGTGCTGCACGAAGCGCACGACGTTCAGCGCCCACGACTGCGCGTTGGTCCCCTGGAATCGAATGCTCTTGAGGGGGATGCGCACCTCCACCTCGTACCCGCCGTCGACAAGGCGCCCCTTGCTCTCGAAGACGAAGTCCGGCGAGAGGTCGATGTTGGCGGGCGGATTGCCGCCAAAGGTCTGCCCGCGCGGCTGCGGTGGGTTGAACCCTTCCGTGCGCACCCCGTCGGCCTGGGCGCCTAACGGGTTGACGCCGAAGACGAAGGCGCGACGCCGGTCGTTGAAGGGGTCGAGCACGAACTGGATGTAGTCGTCGCTGTCGATCCGGTCACGCGCGGCGAGCGTGGCGTGCACCTTCCCGTGCGGCTCGAAGGCGCGCACGCCGAAGTACACGTCGGTGCTGGTGAACCAGACGCGCACCTCGGTGGAGTCGTCGGCGGGACGATTGTCGATGGGGAGGTAGTTGGAGAAGCCGGTGAGGAGCGCGGCCTCGCCCCACGCCGGCTCGTCGAGCACGCCGTCGATGGCCACCGCCGCGCTGTCGAGCCGGGGAACGGCTGCCGTGGTCTCGCCACGCCGCGCGTGGTAGGTGCGAGGCCGGGCGGGGGA
>CAZVDJ010000794.1:0-2416 GCA_964626245.1 uncultured Gemmatimonadaceae bacterium | reverse complement strand
TGGCGGGGCTCGGCGCGCTGGGCGTCTGCTTCGGCACGGTGGTGGCCATGGATTCGCCCGCCGCGCGCGAGGTGGGAGAGTTCAACTGGGGATCCACGCTGTGGCACGAACTGGCGCATACGTTCACGCTGGGGGCCACCGACAATCGCATCCCGCGCTGGCTCTCCGAGGGACTGTCGGTGCTGGAGGAGCGGCGCGCGCGCCCGTCGTGGGGGAGCGATGTCTCGCCCGAGTTCCTGGCCGCCTTCACCTCCGGGCGCCTGGCCCCCCCGTCGCGCATGAACGACGGCTTCATGCGCCCGCGCTTTCCGGAGGAAGTGGGGCTCTCGTACTACCAGGCCTCGCTCGTGGCCGAGTGGATCGAACAGGAGAAGGGGATCGCGGCGACGCGCGCGCTCCTGGCCGCGTACCGCCGCGGCGCCAACACCGCCACCGCGATGCGTGAGGTGATGGGGGTGTCGCTGGAGGAGCTCGATACCCGCTTCGAGCGCTGGCTGCGCACGCGGTACGCGCGCGAGCTCTCGGCGGTGACGTCGCGCCGTGGGTCGGACAATGATCCGGCCATCCGCTGGGACGGACCATTTGCCGATGCGATGCGGCTGGCGGCCGAGCTGGCGGAACGCCAGCAGTGGGACGGGGCGGTGCGCGAGCTGGAGAAGGCGAAGGCGCTGCTGCCGTCCTACGCGGGGGAGGACTCCCCGTACCGCACCCTGGCCCGCATCCACGTGACGCGGGGCGACAGCGCGGCGGCGCAGCGCGAGCTGGCGGCCATGACGACGCGCAATGAGCTTGCGTACGCGGCCAACCTGGAACTGGAGGCGATCGCATCGGCTCGCGGCGACTCGGCGGCCGCACTCGCGGCGCTGGAGCGCGCGCTCTACATCTCCCCCTTCGACCTCCCGGTGCACGAGCGGCTGGCGGAGCGGGCCGGGCGCGCGGGCCGGCATCCCCTGGCCATCCGGGAGCGGCAGGCGGTGCTGGCGCTCAACCCGACCGACCGGGTGGAGGCGTTGTACCAGCTGGCGGTGGCGTTCGCCGGTGCGGGCGACGTGCCGTCGGCGCGGCGCGAGGTGTTGCGGGCGCTCGACCTGGCACCCAACTACGAAAAGGCGCAGGCGCTGTTGCTGTCCCTGCAGGAGAGGCGGCCATGAGGCGACGGTGGCGATGGGCGATGGTGCTCGCGGTGGTGTTGCCGGCGTTGACGCTGGCGGCGCAGGGCTTTCGCGGGCGGCGCGGGAGCCCGGGGCGGGACCCAAGCCCCAACGTGGCGTACGACGGGCGCTACACCTTCGTGCGCATGCGGTTCGAGCCGCTCGGCGGCGGATGGGACCTCAAGTGGGACCACGACTATCCGCGGGCCGAGAACCACTTCATGAAGATCCTGGACGAGCTCACCTCGGTGAAGCCGTTCCTGGAGGGGAGCAGCATCCTCACGTTCGATGATCCGCAGCTCTTCAAGTATCCCATCGCGTACGTCTCCGAACCCGGCTTCTGGACCATGTCGGAAGGGGAGCTGGCGGGATTGCAGGCGTACGTTGCGAAGGGCGGCTTCCTGATCTTCGACGACTTTGCGGGGCAGCACTGGTACAACTTCGAGCGGCGGTGGCAGGAGGCCTTTCCGACGCTCACGCCGGTCCGGCTGGACCTGACGCACCCGATCTTCGACTCCTTCTTCCGCATCGAGTCGCTGGACATGGACCACCCCAACTATGGGGTGAAGGCCGAGTTCTGGGGGGCGTTCGAGGACAACGACCCGACCAAGCGACTGGTGATGATCGCGAACTACAACAACGACATCGGCGACTACATGGAGTGGTCCGACGAGGGATTCCTGCCGATCTCGCTCACCAACGAGGCGTACAAGCTCGCGGTGAACTACATCGTGTACGCCATGACGCACTGACCCCGGAGACCCGTGACGACCACTGCCCCAGAAGGCGTCGCCCTCGACGCGCCCGACGACATCTCCCTTGCCGACAAGCTGCGCGCCGGCCAGCAGCAGATCATGGCCGAGCTGGGCAAGCTGATCATCGGGCAGGAACACGTGGTGGAGCAGGCGCTGACGGCGCTCTTCGCCGGCGGCAACTGCCTGATCGTCGGGGTGCCGGGGCTGGCGAAGACGCTGCTCATCCACACGATGGCGCAGGTGCTCGACCTGCGCTTCTCGCGCATCCAGTTCACGCCGGACCTGATGCCCTCGGACATCACCGGGACCGACATCATCCAGGAGGACCCCGAGACGGGGCGCCGTCGGATGGCCTTCGTCCCGGGGCCGATCTTCTCCAACATCGTGCTCGCCGACGAGATCAACCGCACGCCGCCCAAGACGCAGGCGGCGCTGCTGGAGGCGATGCAGGAGCACCAGGTGACGGTGCAGGGTCGCACCTACAAGCTGGAAGAGCCCTTCGTCGTCTGC
>CAZVDJ010000793.1:0-2418 GCA_964626245.1 uncultured Gemmatimonadaceae bacterium | reverse complement strand
TCTGTCCAAGCTCCTCCACTCTCGTCTTCTCGTCTTCTCGTCTTCCGCCCTTCACCTACTGCCGCTCGACGATCCGATCGATCAGGTAGGACGACTGGTCGAGCGCCTCGGCGGTGAAGTCGCCGAAGAAGTCGCGCACCTCGGCGAACATGGCGTCGAAGGCCGCCTGGTCGCCTTGCGTGACGATCTCGCCCAGTTCGCGCGCGGTGGCGGCGAAGGCCCGTGTCACGTCGCCGCGCAGCGGGTTGCGCATCTCGATCTGCCCGTAGAGCCCCGGCGATTGCGCAAAGTGGCGCGCCGCCACATACAGCTCGAGCAGGTAGGCCGGTGAGGTGAAGCGCAGCGTCTCGTCCAGCGGCATCCCCAGCCGTGCCAGCGTGCGGCCAAAGACCTGCGTCTGGAAGTGGTTGAGCACGTGCACCACCGACATGGCGCGGTCGTGTGCCGGCGCCGTGGTTTCGGTGATCGTAAGGCCGCGCGCCACCAGGTGCTGCGCCATCCAGTCGGCCCACGCGTCGCCGCGGCCGCGGCAGAGGACGATGCGTTGCCCCTGCAGCGTGTGCACGCTGGGGCCGAACATCGGGTGCGTCCCCAGCACACTGGCCCCGCTTGCCGACGTGGCCTCGAGCATTGCGGCCAGCGGCAACTCCTTCACCGAGGTCACGTCCATCAGGAGCGAGGAGGGGGGGACGTGCGGCCCCACCTCGCGAATCACCGCCTCCGTGACGTCGATGGGAACGGAGATCACGGTGACGTCGGCGGCGGCCGCCGCCTGCGCGGGGCGCAACTCGGTGTCGACATCGCTCACCAGCACGCGGTGCCCCAGGTCGGCGAACAGGCGCGCGAGCAGTGCCCCCATTCGCCCGCGCCCGCCGATGATGGCCACGGTGCGGGGTTCATCGTTGGGCGGCACTTCGGCGCGCAGCGCGGCCTGGTGATCGCGACTGGCGCGCAGCAGGACGCGGAAGATCGCCTCGATCTCGCCGCGCGGGAGTCCCAGCTCGTCGGCCAGGCGCACGCGGTCGGCGATGACTTCGCGCTCGCGCCTGGGGTCGCGGATCTTCATCCCTGCCTCGCGCTTGGCGGCGGCTACCTCGGCCACGAGCGACATGCGCCGCGCGACGATCTGGAGGAGGTCGCGATCGAGCGCGTCGATCATCGCGCGCAAGAGCGAGATGGGGCGCGGCGAGGGCGGGGTGGTCATGGATGGAAGGGAAGGGAGCGACGGCTGGCGCAATCTACCGCACCGCTGCCCTCGCGACGACGCCGTTAGCTTGCGCCACATGACGTGCGTCGATCGCCCGCCTGCGCCCGCCTTGGGCCGCGCCTCCTGCCGCCCGGCGCGACGCCGCGCAACACGCGCTTCGCCCGGTCCACTCGCGAGCGCGGGGACGTTTCGCCGGCTGCTGGCGGCGGTGCAGCTCGGGGTGCTCGCCGCGGCCGTTGCCGCGTGTGGCGGTCGCGCGAGCGCGGGTCCTGCGCCGCCGCCGGTCATCGATCCTGGCGTCTTGTCGGGCGGTAGCCCCGTCCCGAACGTTCCCCCGTCGCTCTCCGTCAGTGGCAATGCACCCACGGGCGACGTGACGTACGGGGCGGTGGTGTCGCTGTACGCCACGTGAAACGACCGCGAGGACGGCATGCTCTCCGCCGTGCGATGGTCCACCGCGGAAGGGCGGCAGCTCGGCGAGGGTCTCACGCTGCGCCTGATGCCGGAGCCCGGCGACTGGAGCCTGCTGGCCACCTGCACCGATCGCGGCGGACGCGCCACCACCATCGCGGCTGCTCCCCGCTTCGCGATCGTGGACCGGTGGTCTGCCGCCGACTCCATCCCGATCGTGGTCTCCCTCCCGTTCGCCACCAACCGCGGTGGATCGGCATCGGCGCGCTCCGTCACTGGCGCGTTTGACGGTGCGGCGCGCGACTCGGTGTCCCGAGGCGTCGTCACGGTCAGCGTGCCGGCACTCGAGTCGAGACGGGCAGGCGAGTCGGTGCGCACCGCGTTCATGCGCTCCGAACGGGGCAACGTGGCGCTGCACGACATCTCCCGTGTCGGGTTCCGCGCCATCGAGCCGATGGACTCCTCCAGCCTGTCGGCCCTCATCGGCACTCGCCTGTCGCTGACGCCCACCGGTGACGTCCTCGTCTTCCTGCACGGATACCACACGTCGTTTGCGGCCGCCGTGGAGCGCGCGGCGCGATTGCCGGGAGAAGTGCACTGGCCCGGGGCGGTCGTGCTGTACAGCTGGCCGTCGGACGCGCGCCTGGCCAGCTACCGGCAGGACCAGGCCGATGCGCGCGCGGCCGGGGCGCACCTGGCGGCGTTCCTGCTGGAATTGCAGCAGGCGGTGCCCGGGCGGCGGCTCTCCGTCGTCTCGCACAGCATGGGGGCCGAGGCGCTGGCCTCGGCGCTGCGCCACC
>CAZVDJ010000792.1:0-2428 GCA_964626245.1 uncultured Gemmatimonadaceae bacterium | reverse complement strand
GCTGTGATCGCGGTGTAGGCGGCAGCGCAACCTGAGCGAGCCCGACATGCCCGACGCACCGTTCCGGCTGCGCTGGTTCTGTACGCTCGTCCCCGTCCGGGCCGCCGGTCCCATTCTGGAGGTCGGCTGCGGAAACGGGCAGTTGCTGGCGTTGCTGGCGCGCCGCTGTCCGCGCGCCCGTATCGTCGGCATCGACCGTTCGCCGCTCCAGGCTCGGCGCGCGATCGCCGCACTCGAGTCCCTGCCGCCGGCGTCGCGTCCGACCGTGCACCCGCTCGCCCTCGAGGAGGCCGCCGAGTCACTCGGCAGCACCGCGTTCCCGCTCATCGTCGCGATGAACGTCAACCTTGCCTGGACCGCGCCGGCCATCGCCGGAGCGGCGCTGCGCCAACTCCTCGCGCCGCGCGGCCGAGTGCTGCTCGGCTTCGAGCCGCCGACGCCCCGGGGACGCGGCGCGCTGCGCGACCGCGTTCTCGATGCCCTTCAGGACGCTGAACTGCGACTCGTCGAGGAGCACCTCCCCGCGGACCCCGCATCGGGGGCGTTCGCCCTGTCGCTCGTCCTCCGCACGCGCCCCGGCGATTCCGGCGCGCCTCTCCGACCATGACCGTCAGGAACCTCGTGCCGCGCCCGGGCGGGGGTCAGGCCACGCGCTCGCCCCGGTCGCGCTCGCGAAAGGCCCGCGGCGACTCACCCGCCACCTTCTTGAACACCTTGGAGAAGGTGAAGGCGTCCTGATAGCCGACGGCCTGGGCCACCGTCGCCAGCTTGTCGTCCGTGTTGGCCAGCAGCTCCATGGCACGTTGCACCCGCAGCGTGGTGAGGTACTGCAGCGGGGAGCTTCCGACCGTGTGGCGGAACTTCTGGGCGAGCCCCGACCGGGAAATGCCCGCATGGCGTGCCAACTCGTCGAGCGTCCACCCCTTGGCGGGGTGGGCATGCATGGCGTCCAGAGCGCGACAGACCTGCGGGTGTCGCACTCCCTCGCCCCACGTGCGCCCCGCCGGCGTGGTCCGCGCCAGCACCCGCCGCAGCACGTGGGTGAAGAGGATGTCGAGCAGCGCCTGCGTGACGGTCTCCGAGCCCACTTGCGGCTCGCGAGCCTCGCTCGCGAGCAGCTTCAGGGTGATGCCGGTGGCGTCGAGCCCCTGGAACTCGTCCGCCCGCATCACGTACCAGTCGGGCAACTCGTGGAAGAACGGATGCACGGGGGCGTTCCGCAGCTTGTAGGCACCGCTCACCAGCACCAGGCTCGGCGCGGTCTCCGGCGTCGCCGAGCGCCTTGCTGCCCCGGCGCGCCCCCTCGCGGGCACGGCCGCCCTGGACGCCACCACGTGGTTGCGCCCGCGGGCCATCAGCGCGACGTCGCCGGCGTGCAGCACGATCGGGTCACGGCTGCCGGCAGCGTGGATGTAGGCATCGCCGTGCACCACGACGTGAAAGCCGAAGCTCCTGTCGCACGGAAAGTCCAGCGTGCCGTCTGCCGGAAGCGATTGCTGGTGCAGGATGCGCCGTTCCAGGCCGGCCCGGAGCAGGATGTCGGTCAGCAGGTCCACGGGGGAGCCCCAGAAGGCGAGAGTATCGGGCCGGTGGCGGTTTGGACATGAAGAATGGCACAATGGCCATGATCTGTCCACGCGCCGGGCGTTACGCTGCACGCTCCACTCCATCGAGAGGCGTGACACGTGAGCAGGACTCTGGTCGTAGGCGCAAGCGGGACGGTGGGAACGGGGCTGGTTCCGTTGCTGCACCGCAAGGGACACGAGGTGGTGCGAGCCACCAGTCGGGAGCCACGTTCGGGCGACCAGGTGCATCTGGACCTGGTGAGTGGCGCGGGGCGCGCGCGGGCGTTCGACGGGGTGGAGCGGGCCTTCCTCCTGAGTCCGCCCGGGCACACCAACCAGGACGGGATCCTGATCCCGCTGATCGAGGCCGCCAAGGCCGCCGGGACGCGCAAGATCGTGCTGATGACCGCCATGGGAGCCGACGCGGTCGACACCACCCCGCTGCGCCTGGCGGAACGTCACCTGGAGGCCAGCGGGCTGGCGTACGGCATCATCCGGCCAAACTGGTTCATGCAGAACTTCAATACCTTCTGGGTGCAGGGGATCGTGGAAGCGCGCACGATCTTCCTTCCTGTCGGCGATGCGAGGGTGAGCCTCATCGACGCCCGGGACATCGCGGCGGTCGCCGCCGAACTGCTCGACCGCGACGACGTCGATGGGCAGGCGTTCGACCTCACCGGTGCGGAGGCGATCACCCACACGGACGCCGCGCGATTCCTGAGCGAGGCGACGGGCGAGTCGATCCGCCATGCCGACATCGGGGCGGACGAGATGCGTCTTCGCCTGCGGAACGCCGGATTGCCTGCGGAGTACGCCGAGCAACTCCTCTTGCTGCTCGCACTCATGCGGCAGGGGGCGAACGC
>CAZVDJ010000791.1:0-2433 GCA_964626245.1 uncultured Gemmatimonadaceae bacterium | reverse complement strand
GCTCCGCCCTCAGATACCACCGCCACCGAACCGTCCGCGCGGTATACCGTCACCTCGCACCGCTGCGGATCCACCACCCACACCAGCCGACACCCCGCGCTCAGCCAGTCGCCGCACTTGGCCAGCACCTCGCCGGGGCGGTCCTCAGGCGACAGGACCTCGACCACGAGATCGGGAGCCAACTCGGCGAATCCGCGCTGGTCGCGTGGCGGCACGCGATCCCGCGACACAAAGGCGACGTCGGGCGCGCGAACCGTGTCCGGGCCGCGGCGCAGTATGAAGCCGGTCTCCGCAGCCACCGTCGTCCCGAGCCGGTGCTGCGTAACATGCGTGCCGATTCGGATCGCCAGACGAAGTGCAATGGCTCCGTGCCTGAACCCCGCCGGCTCCCGCACGCGCATCACCCCCTCCACCAGCTCCGAGCGCTTGTGAAGCGGCTGCCGGCGGAGCAGCTCCTCCGCCGTCATCAGGGCCACGGCCGACATGGTCCGAGTATAGGAATCAAGCGCCATGGCTGCAACTCGGCGGCGTGGACCGAAGAATGGCAGGCGCCCAACTCCTCAGCGGTACCCTTTGAACGCCTCCGGTACCATTCAGTTGCCTTCCAGTCGTGCAATGACTCGCCGGTACAGGTCGTCCAGTTCGTCGAACTCGTCTCGCGAGAGCGGATTGGGAAGCAGCTCGCGCGTCACGCGGTCGCACTCGAGCGCCAGCGCCAGGAGGAGCTCGTCGCGCAGTCGCTCCAGTGCCTTCCGCTCGGCCTCCTCATCGCGTCCCTCCGCACCGCCCTCTCCCACCATCCCCTCCCCCAACGGGTCGCGGCCAACTCGGGCGATGCCACCACCCCTCGCCCACCGCCGACACGCTAAGGGGACGCTGTGACAGTCACCCCGCGGAGCGCCCCACCCACGGAATCACCGCCGTGAGCACCCCCGCCGCGAGCATTACCAGCGACGTGAGCAGGCACCACTTGAGGGTGAAGCGCTGGTGGTCGCCGAACTCGATCCCCACTAGCCCCACCAGGAGGTAGGTCGATGGCACGAGCGGGGAGAGCAGGTGCACCGGCTGCCCGATGATCGCGGCGCGCCCCATCTCCGCCGCGCTGATGCCGTACGCCTCCCCGGCCTTGGCCAGGATGGGAAGGACCCCGTAGTAGAAGCCGTCGTTGGAGATGAAGAAGGTGAAGGGGATGCTCACCAGCCCCGTCACCACCGACAGGTACGGCCCCAGCGGCGTGGGGATGACGTCGACCACGCTCGACGCCATGGCGTCGACCATCTTCGTGCCGGAAAGGATCCCGGTGAAGATCCCCGCGGCGAAGATGAGCCCCACCACCGCCAGCACGTTCCCCGCGTGCCGCGACAGCAGCGCCTTCTGCTCCCCTACCGATGGAAAGTTTAGCACCAGCGCCACCGCAAAGGCGATCATGAAGAGGACGGGGAGCGGCAGGAGCCCCACCACGAGCGCGGTCATGAGCGCGACGGTGAGGATGGCGTTCAGCAGCAGGTGCCGAGGGGGACGCTCCGGGTCGTCGCTGCGCGCATCGGTGAGCGCCTCTCCCTCCCCCACCAGCGGCGCCGGTCCCTCGGCGCGCTCCGCCGCCAGGCGGCGCCGTTCACCCACGCCAAGGCGGTAGGCGGCCCACACGACGAAGGCCGCGCAGGCGACCATCGCCGGAATCATGGGGAGGAAGATCTCCCCGGCGTCGATGCCTAACGCCGACGCCGCCCGCGCCGTGGGGCCGCCCCACGGGGTGATGTTCATCACCCCGCCGGCCATCATCGTGACGCAGGCCAGGATCACCGGCTTGAGCCCCAGCTTGCGGTAGAGCGGGAGCATCGCTGCGGTGACGATCATGTAGGTGGTGGAGCCGTCGCCATCGAGCGAGACGACGAGCGCCAGCACGGCGGACCCCACCACCACGCGCATCGGGTCGTCGTGCACCACGCGCACCAGGGCGCGTACCAGCGGGTCGAAGAGACCAGTCTCGATCATGATCGCGAAGTAGAGGATCGCGAACATGAGCATCACCCCGGTGGGGGCGAGCCTGCCGATCCCGTCGACCATCATCGCCCCGAGCTCGCCGCGAAAGCCGGCCAGGAGGCCGAAGCTGATGGGGACGAGGATGAGCGCCGTGATGGGCGAGAGCTTCCTGGTCATGATCAACGTCATGAAGACGATGACCATGCCGAAGGCGAGGGCGGTGAGCACGGGGAAAGCCTACCCCCGCCGGGCCGTTCGTCCAGCCCGCGACGGCGAATCGCGACGACTCACCGCGGCACCAACCCGCGCGCGAGGCGCGCGCCCCCACTAGCTGGGCATCCCGGCCCAGATATCGGTGAGCACGCGCTGGCAGTTGCCCCCCTGGATGCCGAGGATCCAGGTGGAAACCAGCCTGCAGCGGCTCGAGGCCGCGACCAACCGGCACTTCGG
>CAZVDJ010000790.1:0-2437 GCA_964626245.1 uncultured Gemmatimonadaceae bacterium | reverse complement strand
GGTCGAGATTGGCGAGGGGACGCGCATCCGCGAGTACAGCACCATCAACCGCGGGACAGCGCAGTCGTACCGCACCACGGTCGGGCGGGGCAGCTTCCTGATGTCGTACGTGCACCTGGCGCACGACTGCCACGTGGGCGACGGGGTGATCATCTCCAACGGGACGCAGCTGGCGGGGCACGTGACGGTGGAGGACCGCGTGATCATCTCCGGCCTGGTGGCGGTGCACCAGTTCGTGAAGATCGGGCGGCATGCCTTCGTTGGAGGGTGCTCGCGCGTGGCCAAGGACGTCCCGCCGTACCTCAAGGCGGTCGGCAACCCGGTCAAGCTCTACGGGCTGAACAGCGTGGGGCTGCAACGCAGCGGCTTCTCCGAGGACACGGTGCGCGAGCTCAAGCGCGCCTATCGCCTCTTCTTCCGGTCGGAGCTGAACGTGTCGCAGGCCATGGAGCGGGCGCGCTCGGAGTTGCAGCCGCTCCCCGAGGTCGAGCACTTCCTGCGCTTCCTGGAGGATTCGGGGCGGGGGGTGGTGATTTGAGCGCGTCGCACGGGCGGCGCGCGCGCGCCGCGCATCGGGGTGATCGGCGCCGGCGCCTTGGGGCATCATCACGTCCGCATCCTGCGCGAGCTCGAGGACGTCACGTTCGTCGGCTTCCACGAGGCGAGGGCCGAGCGTGCCGCGCAGGTGAGCGCCGAGCTGGGCGTGCCGGCGTGGGACGACGTGGATGCGCTGATCGAGGCGTGCGACGCGCTCACGATCGTCGTGCCCACCCCCGCACACTTCGCCGTGGCCAGGCGCGCCGTGTCGCGCGGCCGGCACGTACTGATCGAGAAGCCGCTCACCGCGACGCTCGAGGAGGCCGACGAGCTGCTGGCGCTCGCGCGCGCCAACGGCGCGCTCGTGCAGACGGGGCACGTGGAGCGCTTCAACCGCGCCATTCGGGCGGCATTGCCGTACGTGGATCGCCCGCGGTTCCTCGAGAGCGACCGGCTGGCGCCGTTCAACCCGCGCGGGTCGGACGTGGCGGTGGTGCTGGACCTGATGATCCACGACATCGACCTCCTGCTCACGCTGGTGAAGGAGGGGGCGCGTGACGTGGCGGCCGTGGGCATTCCGGTGCTCACGCCGTTCGTCGACATCGCCAACGCGCGCCTCACGTTCCAGTCGGGGGCGGTGGCCAACGTCACGGCCAGCCGCGTCTCGCGCGAGCGCATGCGCAAGCTGCGCATCTTCCAGCCGTCGGGGTACCTCTCGCTCGACCTGGCGGCGGGGAACGGGGAGTTCTACCGCATGCGCGGCGACGTGGACCTGGCGGCGCTGACAAAGTCTCCGCAGCCGCTCGAGGCGTTCGTGGAGCGCATTGCGCTGGAGGCGCCGGAGGGCGAGCCGTTGCGGCTGGAGTTCCGGTCGTTCATCGATGCCGTGCGTGGCGTCGCGCCGGTGGCGGTGAGCGGCGAGGACGGTCGCGAGGCCCTGGCCGTCGCGCTGCGCATCGTGGCCGAGATCGAGCGCACCCGTCCCGCGCTGGCGGCCGGGGCTGCCGCCGCAATGGAGCGCGCGCGTGCGTGAAGTCCTGGTGATCGCCGGCGAGGCGTCCGGCGATCTGCACGCGGCGGGGCTGGCGCGTGCCCTGGCACCGCTGCGCCCCGACGTGCACCTGGCGGGGATGGGGGGCCATCGAATGCGCGAGGCGGGGGTGGAGCTGCTGGAGGATGCCGAGCGCATGGCCGTGATGGGCTTCGTGGAGGTGCTGCGCAAGGTCCCGCACCACTGGGCGCTCCTGCGTCAGCTCGAGGCGCGCATGGCCTCGGGGCGCGTCGCGCTCCTCGTCACGATCGACTATCCCGGCTTCAACATGCGGGTGGCCGCCGCGGCGCGCCGGCACGGCGTCCCGGTGCTGTACTACATCACGCCGCAGGTGTGGGCGTGGGGGGCCAACCGCCTGCCCAAGCTGGCGCAGCTGATCACGCGGGCGGCGGTGATCCTCCCCTTCGAGGAGGCGTTGCTGCGCCAGCACGGGATCGACGCGACCTTCGTGGGACATCCGCTGCTCGACCGTGCGCAGGCGCTCCCCACTCGCGCCGAGGCGCGCGCGGCGCTCGGCGTGGCGCCCGACGCGCGCCTGCTTGCCCTCTTTCCCGGGAGCCGAGGACAGGAGATCGCCCGGCACCTCGACGATTTCGTGGCGACCGCCCGGCGGTTGCAGGCACGCATGCCGGGGTTGGAGGTGGTGGTGAGCGCCGCACCGACCGTGCGCCTGGATCCCGCGCGCTGCCCGTTTCGCCAGGTGCACGACGCGTCGTTTCACGTGCTGCGCGCGGCGGATGCGGCGTTATGCAAGAGCGGGACGACGACGCTGGAGGCGGCGGTGGCGGGCTGCCCCCTTGCGGTCGCGTACCGCACGAGTCGCTGGACGTACGCCATCGCGCGGCGTGC
>CAZVDJ010000789.1:0-2447 GCA_964626245.1 uncultured Gemmatimonadaceae bacterium | reverse complement strand
GCGCCACGGTGCACACCGCCGCTGGCGCGCCCATCGCCAACGCCACGATCCTGGTGCGCGACGGCAAGATCGTCGACGTTGGACGCAATGTCGCCGTTCCATCGGACGCCACGGTGATCGACGCCTCGGGGAAGGTGATCATCCCGGGCATGATCGATGAGCACTCGCACATCGGCGCTCGCCCCACCGACCTGAACGACCGCCCGATGATCATCGGGCCACAGCATCGCTTCCTGGATGCACTGGACCCGAACGATCCCGACTTCAAGGACGCCGTGAGCGGCGGCGTGACCACGGTGATCACGGGACCCGGCAGCGGCGAGAACGTCTCGGGCCAGGCGATCGTGATCAAGACGTTCGGCACCGAGCTGTCCCGGCGCCTGGTGACCGACAAGGGCGGGATGAAGTTCGCGATGGGGCCCAAGCGCACCGACGCGTATCCCTCCACCGCGATGGGAGTGGCCGCGAACCTGCGCCAGTACCTGATCAAGACGCAGGAGTACATGGCGTCGGTCAAGCGATGGGAGGACGGGGGGCGCACCGGCACCCCGCCGGCGCGCGACCTGGGATACGAAGCGATGGCCGAGGTCCTGGCCAGGCGGCTGCGCGTGCGGGCGCACGTCCACTCGGCCACGGACGTGATGACGCTCCTGCGCCTCAAGGACGAATTCGGCTTCGACCTCACCCTGCACCACTCCACTGAGGCCTACAAGGTCGCCCCGGAGATCGCCAGGCGCGGCGTGAGCGCCGTGGTGCTCCCGTTAGGCCCGCGCATCGGCGTGACCGACGATGCGATGGAAGGGCCGGCCACCTTGTTCCGCGCGGGGGTGAAGATCGCGCTGCACACCGACCACCCGGTGATCAACCAGAAGTGGCTGCGCCTGTGCGCGGCGCTGGCCATGCGCTATGGCCTGCCCGAGGACGAGGCGCTCAAGGCCATCACCATCAACGTGGCCGAGATCGCGCGCGTGAGTGACCGCGTCGGCAGCATCCAGGCAGGGAAGGACGCCGACTTCGTGGTGTTGAACGGGCCGTGGTACGAACCTGCCTCGCGCGTGGACCTGGTGGTGGGCGACGGGCAGGTCGTCTTCGACCGCACCCGCCCGGAGAGCCGCCCGGAGGGCCGCTGAGATGACCCGCCTCCCATTCCTGCACCGCCTGATTGGAGTAGCCGTCCTGGGGAGCCTTCTCGCGCTCCCGAGCCGGGTGCCGCTCCACGCGCAGTCGCGGGCCATCGCGTTGCGCGGCGGCACGGTGATCCCGGTGGACGGCGTCCCCATCGCGAACGGCACGGTGGTGATGCGCGACGGCAAGCTGGTGGCCGTGGGTGCCAACGTGCCGATCCCGGCGGGCGCCGAGGTGATTGACGCTCGCGGCAAGTACGTGCTGCCCGGCCTGGTGGACGCGATGACGTCGCTGGGTCTCGGCAACTCCGACCTGAACGAGGCGTCGGATCCGGTGGTGCCGCAGTTGCGCGTGATCGAGGCATACAATCCGTTCGGCGCCTTTGGCGGGGGAAAGCCCGGGCCGTTGCGCAACACGGAGGTGCTCGGCGGCGGGGTGACGACGATGTACGTCGCCCCGGCGGATGCCGCGCTCATTGGCGGCCAGGGGGCGGTGGTGAAGACGGCCGGCCCCACGCTGGCGGCGTTGATCGTGCGCGACCCGGCGTCGATGGACATGACGCTGGGCGAACCGCCCAAGACGGCGGCCCGCCAGCGGCAACGCGACCCCGCCACGCGCATGGCCGAGGTGGCGATGATCCGCCAGGCGTTGGTGCGGGCGCAGGAGTACGAGCGCAACAAGGGCGCCAACCCCAACCTCCCGCGCGACCTGGGGATGGAGGCGCTGGGCCGGCTCCTCCGGCGCGAGTTCCCGGCCCGGATCCAGGCCACGAGCGCGGTGGACATCCGCAGCGCGCTGGGGCTGGCCCAGGAATTCGGCCTGGACCTGGTGATCGACGGCGCCGCGTCGGCGCAGCAGTACCAGGACACGCTCGCCGCGCGGCGGATCCCGGTGGTGCTGGGCCAGGTGTCGCACCCGTATGTGAGCAACGAGGAGATCCCCGACCGCAGCGACTATCCGCCCGTGGACGAGACGACGCCCGCGAAGCTGCTGGCCGCCGGAGTGAAGACGGCGATCGCCTCGTTCTCGCGCGCCTTCGGCACGCTGGCGCCCGCCGGCAGCAGCAAGTGGCTGCTGGTGGACGCGGCGATCGCCGCGGGGTACGGCTTGTCGGAGGCGCAGGTGCTGCGCGCCGTGACGCTGACACCCGCCGAGATACTGGGCGTCGCCAGCCGGGTCGGGTCGCTCACCGTGGGGAAGGATGCCGACGTGATCGTGCTCGACGGGCCGCCGCTCTCGGTGCGGACGTGGGTGGACCGGGTGTACGTGGGCGGCGAGCTGGTGCACCAGCGCTCGGCGCGTTAGGCGCGGAGCGTCCGGCG
>CAZVDJ010000788.1:0-2447 GCA_964626245.1 uncultured Gemmatimonadaceae bacterium | reverse complement strand
GCCTGCTCGCGCGTCCCGGCGGCAGCGCGAGCGCCCGGCGCTCGCCCGCTGGCACCGAGTCGGTGCGGACCGGGACCTGATCGGGCGAGCCGGGTCCGGATGTAGGCGATCTCCCGACCGGATCTGGGTGCCTGCCGGGTGAAGTCCGGCTCTCGCGGGGTCGAGACTCCATGGTGAGTCATGACACACTCCCCTCCTTCCGTACCACCGGCCGACCGCCGGTGTGCGATCGACGTGCCCACGCGCGACACGGCGGCGGCCGTCGCGCTCGCGGGAGTGCACGTGGCGCTGGCCATTGGCCTGCAGCTCGTCCCGTCGCTGGGGTGGGAGACGCGCCATGAGGTGAACCTGACGGCGCAGCTCGTGACGAGCATGCTGCTCGTCATTGCCGGGTGGCGGACGTGGAGCGATCCGCTGGTGGCGCCACGGGCGCGGCAGGCGTGGGGGCTGCTGGCGCTGGCCGCGGCGGCGCAGTGGTCGGGCTACGCGAGCTACTGGTACCTGGAGCAGGTGGTGGGGGTGTCGCCGGCGCTGTCGTTCTCCGACCTGCTGTACCTCCCCTACTACCCGTTGCTCCTGGCGGGGCTGCTGCGATACCCTGCCGCGCAGCGCGAGGGGGCGGGCCGCGTGACGCACTGGCTCGACGCCGCAACGGTGGTGGTGGCCGTGGCGGTGGTCCTCGTGCACCTGGCGATCCCCACCGGGTTCCCGAGCGGCGCCTCGCTGGAGGAGGCGCTCTTCCTCGCGATGTACCCGGTGGGTGATGCGATCATCCTGGTGGGGGCCGCGAAGTTGTGGCTGCACGAGCCCGCGGCGCGACGGCGAGGGCCGGTGACGCTCCTGGCGCTCGCCCTCCTCGTCGCACTCCTGACCGACGCCCTGCTGGCCTACCGGCTGGGCCGTGGTGTGCACGAGATGGGAAGCGCGCTCGACGCCGGCTGGGCGTTCTCCTCGTGCCTGATGCTCCTGGCCGCGCATCGCGAGCGACGCGAGGCGCGCAAGGAAGCCACGCGGGAAGGCGGACGCGGGACCGCGGCCGGCGCGGCGCGTGAGGGGGGCGTCTCGCGGATCGTGACGCCCCGGGACGCCGCGTCCACGGCGGGCGGCGGGCGCGGGCGGCCGGACGTCCTCCCCTACCTGTCGAGTGCCGCGCTGCTCGGCCTCCTCCTGGTGGAGACGCTGCGTTCCGGTCCCGAGTCGTTCCGGTGGCTGGCGGCCGGCGCCACCCTGGTCACCGCGCTCGTGCTGGGGCGGCAGTGGGTCGCCGTGCGCGAGAACTTGCGGCTGACGGCAGCCGCCGCGACGCTGGCCAGCGAGGCGCGGTTCCGTGCGCTGGTGCAGCACACGTCCGACATGCTGCTGGTGGTGGACGGCGACTTCTCCGTGCGCTACGCGAGTCCCGCGGCACTGGCCGTGCTGGGGGACGGCGGGCGCCGCGTGGTGCAGGAGCAGTTGTTGCAGCTGGCGCATCCCGAGGACATCGGTACCGTGGTGCGCCTGCTGTGCCAGGCGGTGGCGCAGGGACGGCAGTCGGTGCGCGGCGAGTGGCGGTTCCGCACGGCCGACGGGCGCACGATCCTGGCGGAGCACGTGGCGACGAACCTGCTCGACGAGCCCACGGTGCAGGGGATCGTGCTCAACTCGCGCGACATCTCCGACCGGGCGGAGCTGGAGCGGCAGCTCACGCACCAGGCCTTCCACGACCCGCTGACCGGGCTGGCCAACCGCACGCTCTTCCTGGACCGGGTGGCGCAGGCATTCCGACGGGGACAGCGCGGCCCCTCGGGCGTGGCGCTCCTCTTCCTGGACTTGGACGACTTCAAGCGCGTGAACGATTCGTTAGGCCATGCCGCCGGCGACCACCTCCTGGTGCACAGCAGCGCGCGGATCGCCGCGGAGCTGCGTGCCGGCGACACGCTGGCGCGCCTGGGGGGCGACGAGTTCGCCATCCTGGTGGAGGACACCGACGAACTGGCGACGGCCGGTGCCGTGGCCGATCGCGTGCTCACCGCGCTGCGCGCCCCGTTCGCGCTGGAAGGGAAGGAGATCTGCGTGGGGGTCAGCGTGGGGATCGCGAGCGGGCGCGACGCGAGCTCGCCGAGTGACCTGATGCGGAACGCCGACCTCGCGATGTACATCGCGAAGACGCGCGGCCCTGTGCGTTTTTCATTTTGATCAATACTTCCGGGCATTTGGACGCTTCGAGGATAGCCAGGCGGGCATCTTCAGGATATAAAGCGAGCGCTTCGACGGATTTTTTATTCTCTTCGGCCAGCTGGCGCAGCAGCGCCTTATCCGTTTGGCCCAAAACGGCCTGGCTTGAGGCGAATAGAGCGATAAAGAAAAAAAGGAGGGTACGCATAACTATTGTTTTTGTGTTGTGGATGGGTAAGTTTTGGAGCCGGCATACAAAGCTTTGCCTTTTTTGTATCAGCCGCGCAAGCGTG
>CAZVDJ010000787.1:0-2450 GCA_964626245.1 uncultured Gemmatimonadaceae bacterium | reverse complement strand
CCTCGCCGATGACCGTCGCGATGATCGGCGTCTCCAGCCGGCTCATCTCGAACAGGTTGCGCGCGATGGCCTCGGCCTGTCCGCGTTCCTCGGCGCCCAGTCCGGCCCAGGCGCCCGGCGTGTCGATGAAGCAGAAGACGGGGACGTGGAACTTCTCGGCGAGCTTCATCAGGCGCAGCGCCTTGCGATACCCCTCGGGGTGGGGCATGCCGAAGTTGCGGCGCAGGTTCTCCTTGGTGTCCCGCCCGCGCTGGTGCCCGATGATCATCACCGTCTCGCCTTCCAGCCGCGCCCACCCGCCCACGATGGCGGCGTCCTCGCGGAAGGCGCGGTCGCCGTGCAGCTCCACGAAGTCCGTGAAGCAGAGCCGCACGTAGTCGAGCGTGAACGGGCGCTTGCTGGAACGCGCCACCTGCAGGCGCTGCAGCGGCGAGAGGTTCTTGTAGACCTGCTGCCGGAGGTTTGTGAGCTTCTTCTCCAGCGGCTCGATCTCGGCGTCGACGCTCAGCTGCTGGTCGCCGGCCAGCTTCTTCAGCTCGTCGATCTGCTTCTCGAGCTCGAAGATGGGGCGCTCGAACTCCATGGTCGGTGTGCTTGCCATCTACTGCCCTCCGACGCGCACGAGGCGCACGCGGTCCTGGCCGAGCAGCGCGCGCAGTTCACCGAGCGCCGCGCTGTTGGCCGCGATCCGGATGGAGCGCGACCGTAATCGTGATGGGGTGCCCCTGGCGTCCGTGTACCGGACCTCGAGCGGAGCCGATCCGGGATGCGATTCCGCCACGATCCGCACGTCCCGCATGAGGTCCGGCGACAACGAACTCCCGTCCCCCGTCTCCCGTCTCCCGTCCCCCAGGTCCAGCTCGACCCCCACCTGCCCCGCCACCCGCAATTCCTCGAATCGCTGCACCGACTCCACGATGAAGGTCGGATTGTCGGCGCCCTGGTCGCGCCGCGAGTACCCGCCCTTGACCAGCAGCGGCACGTCCGTCTTCACGCGGTCGGCGAGCGCCGCCCACGCTTCGGGAAAGACGAGCAGCTCCGAAGATCCCGAAAAATCCTCGACTGTCAACCGGGCGAACTCTGCCCCCGACTTCTTGCTGACCTGTCGCTTGATCGCCGTCACGACGACGCCCAGCGTCAGGCTCGACTCCTGCCAGCTGCCAAGCTGCGACACCGTGGCCGAGGTGAAGAGTTCGCACTCCGCCCGGTAGGGCTCCAGCGGGTGCCCCGAGATGTAGAACCCCAGGATCTCCTTCTCCCGCATCAGCCGCTCCGATTCCGACAGCGCGGCGACGTTGGGCAGCGCGAGCTGGTGCCCCCCTCCCGTCTCCCGTCCCCCGTCCCCCGCCTCCCCGAACAGCGAGCCCTGGCCCGTGGCCTTCTCCGACTGCTTGAGCGACGCCTCCTGGAGCGCCGCGTCGAGGATGGCGAGGTACTGTCCCCGGTGCCCGCCTAACGAATCAAGGGCGCCGGAGTGGATGAGCGCCTCGAAGACCCGCTTGTTGCACATCCGCAGGTCGATGCGCTCGCACAGGTCGAAGAGCGAGCTGAACGGGGCATCCCCGCGGGCGCCAAGGATCGAGTCGATCGCGGTCTTTCCCACGTTGCGCACCGCGCCCAGCCCGAATCGGATGCGCTTGTCGCCCACGACGGTGAACTTGTAGCCCGACTCGTTCACGTCAGGCGCCAGCACCTCGATCCCCAGCTCGCGCGCCTCGTTGATGAACTTCACCACGCTGTCGGTGTCGCCGATGGACGACGACAGCACCGCCGCCATGAACTCGGCCGGGTAGTGGCACTTGAGCCACGCCGTGTGGTACGACACGACCGAATAGGCGACCGAGTGCGACTTGTTGAAGCCGTAGCGCCCGAACGTCTCGATCTGCGCGGCCAGGTCCTCGATGATGCGACGGTCGTAGCCGCGCGCGAGCGACTTCTCGACGAACTTCCCCAGCTCCGCCTTGATCAGCTCCGCGTCCTTCTTCCCCACCGCCTTGCGCAGCACGTCGGCTTCGGCCAGCGAGATGCCGGCCAGCACCTGGGCAATGCGCATCACCTGCTCCTGGTAGGTGATGACGCCGTACGTCGGTTCCAGGATCGGCTCCAGCTCGGGGAGCGCGTACACCACCGGCTCCTCGCCACGCTTGCGCCGCTGGTAGACCTTGTGCATCCCGGCATCCAGCGGGCCGGGGCGCATCAGCGCGTTGGAGGCCACCAGGTCGTCAAAACGGTCGCAGCGCATGCTGCGGAGCATGTCGGTGGCCAGCGGCGACTCGAACTGGAAGACGCCCACCGTGCGCCCCATGCGCAGCATGCGGTACGTGTCGGCGTCGTTGTCCGGGATCGCGTCCAGGTCGGGGACGGCCTTGCCGCGCGCGGCAATGTTCTCCAGCGCGTCGTGGATGACGGTGAGCGTCGTCAGGCCGAGGAAGTCCATCTTGAGCATCCCG
>CAZVDJ010000786.1:0-2450 GCA_964626245.1 uncultured Gemmatimonadaceae bacterium | reverse complement strand
GATGAAGACCAGGAGGAACTCGCTCTTGAGGAGGATGGCGATGGCGCCTAACGCCCCACCCAGCGCGAGCGACCCCGTGTCCCCCATGAAGACCTGAGCCGGGTGCGCGTTGTACCACAGGAAGCCGATGCACGCGCCCGCCAGCGCCAGGCAGTAGACCGCCAGCTCGCCCGCACCCCGCAGGTAGAAGAGCTGGAGGTACTGGCTCGCGTCGACGCGCCCCATCACGTAGGCGAAGAGGGCGAAGGTGACGAGGGCGATGGCGCACAACCCCGCGGCCAGCCCGTCCAGGCCGTCGGTGAGGTTCACCGAGTTGCTCACGCCGGTGAGGATGAAGGTCGTGAACGGCACGTAGAGCCAGGCGAGTCCCGCCGTGGCCGGCACCACCAGCACGTACTTGAGGAACGGCATCGTGGTGGAGGCACCCGGCAACGTGGAGACGGGGAACTTCCAGAGGATGAAGCCGAACAGCAGGCCGATGCTGACCTGCCCTGCCAGCTTGTAGCGCTCGACGAGCCCCTCGTTCTTCTTCCCCTCACGCTTCTGCTTGAGCTTGAGGAAGTCGTCGAGGAAGCCGATGGCGCCCATCCACACGGTCACGAGGAGCGCCAGCAGCACATAGCGGTTGTCCAGCCGGGTCCAGAGCAGCGTCGGGACGATGGAACATGCCAGGATGATCAGGCCGCCCATGGTCGGCGTGGTCCCCTTCGACTGGTGCGAGTCCGGCGTCCCCTCGCGCACGACCTGCTTGACGCGCATGGTGCGCAATCGCCGGATGATCCACGGCCCCACCAGGAACGACAGGAGGAGCGCGGTGACCGCGGCGGCCGCCGCCCGCACCGAGATGTAGTTGATCAGCCGGAGCGGAGGAAAGTCGGGGATGAACCGCGTGAGCAGGAAATGCAGCACAGGGCGAGGATCGGAAGGCGAGAGGGGGAAGCGTCGGGAAGTCGGTGAACCAGCTAGTGAGGGGAAGCCGGCGGGGACGGCGGAAGGCCGGCGAACGCCCGGAGGTGTGGCACCAGCCGCTCGAGCCGCGTGCCGCGGGACCCCTTGAGCAGGACGACGGCGTCGGGAGGAAGCCGGGCGGCGAGCGACGGCCACAGGACGTCGGCGTCGGACGCAGTGATGACGCGAGGATCGTTCGGCGCGACGCGCGCGAAGGCCGCCGCGAAGTCGCCCACGCCGGCAATGAGCTGGGCGCGCGAGGCGAGCGCACGGCGGGCGATCTCCTCGTGCAACGCCTCGCCCTTGCTCCCGAGTTCGAGCATCGTCCCCAGGACGGCGACGCGCGGCCGGTCGCCGCCCACGGCATCGAGCAGCGCGAGCGCCTCGCGCGCGGAGGCAGGGTTGGCGTTGTACGCATCGTTGAGGAGCAGCAGGGTGCCCAGCGACTCCATCGCGCTGCGCATCTGCACGGCCGGCATCTCCGCCATGCCGCGCACGGCGTCGGCGTCGCCCAGCCCGAACGTGCGCGCGACGGCCACCGCGAGCAGCGCGTTCCTGAGGTTGTGCGCGCCCAGGAGCGGAAGCGTCACGGTCACCTCGCCAAGCGTGAACCACCCACGCCCGTCCTCGAGCATCCCCCACCGGTCGGGGCGCACGTCTCCCGCCTCGAGCCCTGCCTCCGTCACCGGGCATCCGCGGGCGCGCCCCTCGCGCGCCACCTCGGGCTGTCCGGCAGGTGCAATCCCGCGCGCCACGTCCTGGAAGATCGCGCACTCCTCGCGCAGCACCCCGTCCAGGTCGCCCAGGCCCTCCAGGTGTTCCTCCCCGATCGAGGTCACCACCGCCACGTCGGGCTCCACGAGCGCGCGTAGCGCGGCCACCTCTCCCGGATGGTTGGTCCCGACCTCGATCACCGCGACCTGTGCCGAGTCGGGGATGGCGAGCAGCGTGAGCGGCACGCCGACCTGGTTGTTCAGGTTGCCGCGCGTCGCGTGCACGTCGTAGCCGGCGCCGAGTGCGGCAGCGATGAGTTCCTTGGTGCTCGTCTTGCCATTCGAGCCCGCGACGGCCACGACGGGTCCTCCCCAGGCTCGGCGACGATAACGTCCGAGCGATCCGAGGGCGCGCGTGGTGTCGTGCACGACGAAGGCGGGCACCCCGAGCCCGGTGGCCCGCGTACCATCGGCCACCACCACGGCGACGGCGCCGCGCGACACCGCCTCGCGCACGAAGTCGTGGCCATCGAATCGCTCACCGACGAGGGCAACGAAGACGTCGCCAGGCGCAACGTGCCGGGTATCGGTCACGATCGCCGTCAGCGGCACGTGGCCCTCAGGCCGCGCCCCGGCCAACTCACCGTCCAACGCCTGCGCAACACGCGAGAGCGTCCAGAAGCCGCTCATGACATCCCCCGCATGCCGGGCGCCGATGACGCCAGTTCCTGCACGATCACCTTCTCGTCGAATGGCAGGGTCTCGCTCCCCCGGAGCTGGTAGGTCTCG
>CAZVDJ010000785.1:0-2450 GCA_964626245.1 uncultured Gemmatimonadaceae bacterium | reverse complement strand
GTGTGTCGGTGCTGATGGTCAACGTCCCGCCGTCCGGCATCGCATCGCGTGCGTTGACGGCGAGGTTGAGCAGCACCTGCCCCAGCTGCCCGCGGTCCATCACGACGTGCGGGTTGGCGACAGACGCCTCGATCGTCAGCTGCACGTCGCTGCCCATCACGCGGCGGAGCATCGACGCCGTCGCGTCCACCGCCTCGTTGAGCGCCAGCGGCTGCGGCTGCACCACCTGCTTGCGGCTGAACGCCAGGAGTTGCCGGGTGAGCGCGGCAGCGCGGTCGACGACGCGAAGGATCTCGTCGACATCCTCGCGCGAGCGATCGTCGCGCGGCAGCGCTGCCCGCACCAGCTCGGCGTTGGCGCGCATGGCGGTGAGCAGGTTGTTGAAGTCGTGCGCCACGCCGCCGGCCAGGCGCCCCATCGCGTCCAGCTTCTGCGCCTGGCGCAATTCCGCCTCGAGCTGGCGCGTCGCCGAGAGGTCGCGGAACATCAGCGTGAGGGCGAAGGGGCGCTGCCCCTCGTCCACCACGGACGAGATGGTGAGCGACACGGGGACGCGCCTGCCGTCCGCGCGCACGCGTTCCGTCTCGACATCCTCGACCGGAGCGCCGCGGGCCGCCGCCTCGCGCAGCATGGTCTCGCGATCGTGATGCTCGGCCGGAATGAACGCCGAGACGTGCTGGCCGATCGCCTCGCCGGCGCGGATCCCGAAGAACTCTTCCGAGGCGCGGTTCCAGGAGAGGATGCGCCCATCGGGCCCGGTGGAGATGATGGGCATGCGACTCGAGCGCACGACGGCTGCGAGATGCGCCGCCGCCAGCTCGCCCTGGCGCTCCATCGTCACATCCGCCACGGCCCCAGCGATCCGCAGCGGGCGCCCCGACTCGTCCCGGCTGATGCGCGCGCGGTCGCGCACCAGCACGACCCGCCCGTCGGGATGGAGGAAGCGGTACTCCGCCACCCACCGCGAGGCCTGCGAGGCCAGCACACGCTCCCAGTCGGCCACGACGCGCGTGCGATCGTCGGGATGGATCGCCTGCGCCCACGCGCCAGTGACGGCATCGAGCTCGTGCGCCGGCCGTCCGTAGATCGCCCCCACCGACCCCTCGCGCCACACGATGCCGTTGGTGGGCGTGATGGCGTACAACGCCTCGCCCGACGCATCGATCGCCAGGCGGTAGCGGCGCTCGACGGCAGCCCGGACCAGCTCGGCACGCACCGCCGGCAGCAACTCGCGCAGCACCTCGACATCGCGCGCCGTCCAGTCGTGCGGCGCAAAGTCGAGCGCGCAGAAGGCTCCCAGCACTTGTCCGTTGCCGTCGTCCAGCGGAATGCCGACGTACGCGCCGACACCCACGCGCGACACGGCCTCGGTCTGCGCGGTGAGGGGGTGCGCCCGCGTGTCGGAGATGATGAGCGGCTCGTTTCCCCCGAGGACGTGCCGGCAGATCGACTGCGACATGGGGATCGAGCGTTCGTCGTCGGTGCGCCCGCCGAGTCCCGAGGAGCCCGGCATGAACTGTCGCACCTCGTCCACCAGCGTCACCAGCGAGACCGGTACGCCGGTGAGTCGAGCGACCGCGGCCGTCAGTGAGTCGAGCACGGCGCTCCCGGCCCCGTCCACGAGGCCGGTCGCGCGCACCGCCGAGAGGCGGTCGGGATCGGAAATCAGCCGCTGCTCCACGAAGTCCCCCCGAGTCCAAACGGGGCGACGCGCCAGTGCCTTCCCGCGCCCGTGCGCCGGCACCCACCCCAGCGGCCCCACACCCAACGCTACCGCGCCGCTCCGGCAAAGAGAAGACGGCGCGGCGATCGGAGGGCTACGGGCGTCCCGCCACGGCGGCCCAGGAGACGGTGGTCCCGGCCCACAGCTTCATGCCGTGGGTCTCGCCAGGTGCAGTGACGCGCGTCCAGGGGTCGCGCGCGGCCGTCAGGTGCACGGCCGGCGTGACGGCGAACCGGCCGGCGGGAAGGGTCAGGGAGGCAGCGACGTCGACGGCCGCCAGCCCGTTGTGCCCGAAGTACGCCGTCTGGCTCGACTGCTCATCGAGCGCCTCGCCGACGCTCCAACCGGCGGTGGCAGCCAGCAGCAACGCACGCGTGCCGCCCACCGGCACGGCCTGCGAGAGGCTCCCCTCCACGAACGTCCCCCGGATCTTGCCGACGTCCTGGTAGACACTCACGCGCGGGGCCAGCGGGGCCGCCAGCGCCACGCGCACGAGCGGCTCCACCGTGTTGTACCTGGCGGCGATCCCGTTCGTGGTGGGATAGGCATACACGTTCACCCCGCCCGTGAGCGTGACGCGCCCGACCGTGCGGCTCGCCTCGCCCCAGGCCGCCCAGGCCGTCGGCGAGGCCCCGTCCAACCCGGCGGTGACGCTGATGTCCCTCGGCCCATCGTATCCCGCCAGCTCCACGTTGGACCATCCGCCCACGGTGACCGTCGAGGTGCC
>CAZVDJ010000784.1:0-2453 GCA_964626245.1 uncultured Gemmatimonadaceae bacterium | reverse complement strand
CGGGCTGCCGTTTGTCTTTGCCGTCTGGGTGGCGCAGCGCACCACGCCGGTGGCCGCTTCCCTCGGGGCCCACGCCGCACTCATCGCCTCGCGCGACTGGGGCCTGGCCAACCTCCCCATCCTGGCCGAGCAGGCGCATCGTGCCACCGGCGTCGCGCCGGCGGCCTGCGAGGAGTATTTCGCGGGGCTCGACTACGGGCTTGGCTACGAGCACCTGGCGGGGCTCACCGAGTTCTTCCGGCGGCTGGTCGCGGCCGGCCGAGTCCCAAACGGGACGCTCGCCTTCCTCCCGGCTGCCTGACGAGTCGCGCGCCGGCGGCGCGCAGTAGTTCGCAGGCTCGACGGCTCGCGCGCACAGCGGGCGGGACCGGACGTTTCCCTTGACATCCTCGCCGTTCCGGCGGAACATGCAGAAAGCTGCGCGCACATAGCGGGTATTTCCCGCTGGTACATGCGGTGGGCCCGCGGGCGGTGTGGATGCCGGCCCGGGTGGCACGACCGGGCGTGGGCGGCTCGGCGCGAGGGCGTCGCTGCGGCTCCGGCCGGAGCACTCGCGCCTGACAGCCACATGCTCGAGAATGTCCCTCCGGCGTCCACGGAACGGCTTCGCGCCGTGGTCGAATCGTCGCCGATCGGCCTGCTCATGGTCGATTCACGGGGCGTGATCGTCCTCGTGAATGCGGAGGTCGAACGGCTGTTCGGCCATCCCCGGACGGCGATGCAGGGGGCCCCCGTCGAGACGCTCCTGCCCGAGCGATTCCGAAGGCGCCATCCGGCATTCCGTGCGGCCTTTGGCGACGATCCGCGCGCGCGGAAGATGGGGGCCGGCCGCGAGCTGCGCGCGTTGCGCGCCGACGGGACCGAGTTTCCGGTGGAGATCGGCCTCACCCCGGTCTCGACCGACGAGGGGCTGTTCGTGATCGGCTCCATCGTCGACATCACGGCGCGACTGGAGGCCGAGGCCTCGCGCGTGCGGCTGGAGGAGCAGCTTCGCCAGGCGCAAAAGATGGAGGCGCTGGGGACGCTGGCGGGCGGGGTCGCACACGACTTCAACAACATCCTGGCCGCCATCGTGGGGCTGGGCGAACTCGTGGCCCGCTCGGTGGCCGATCGCCCGTCCGTCGCCGCGGACATCACCGAGATCCTCGACGCCGCACGCCGCGGCAAGGAGCTCGTCGACCGCATCCTGCGCTTCAGCCGTCGCACGCCGATGCAGATGCAGACGATCGACGTCGCCGAGACGGTGCACCAGCTCTCGCGCCTGCTGCAGGCCTCACTCCCGCCCAGCATCGCGATCGAGACGCGCCTGCCCGCGCGTGCCGCTCGCGTGCGTGGCGACGTGACCTCACTGCAGCAGGTGCTCATGAACCTGGCCACCAACGCCGCGCACGCGATGCCGGCCGGCGGGACGCTCCAGATCGAGGTCGGCGAGCTGTACGTGCGGGACAGCGTGGCGCGTGCCCGGCCAGACCTGCGAGAGGGGCCCTACATCCGCATTGCCGTTCGCGACAACGGGCGCGGGATGGACGAAGCCACGCGCCTCAAGGCCTTCGAGCCCTTCTTCACCACCAAGCCGCCTGGCGAGGGGAGCGGGCTGGGACTGCCGCTGGTGCACGGCATCATCCGCGATCACCAGGGGTCGGTCGAACTTGATTCCGAACCGGGAAAGGGGACGGAGGTGCGCTGCCTGCTCCCGGCGGTGGAGGGGGAGGGGGCCTACGCGGTGGGGGCGGAGCACGTCCTCGCGACGATGACGCGGGAGCGCATCCTGTACCTGGACGACGAACGCACGCTGGCGTCGATCGGGCGTCGCCAGCTGGAGTCGCTGGGATTCCGGGTGACGTCGTTCTCCGACGCCGATGCCGCCGTGGAAGCCGTCCGGCGAGATCCGGACGACGTGGACCTCATCGTCACCGACTACCTGATGCCAGGGATGACCGGCATGCAGTTCGCCCGCGCGATCCAGGAGGTGCGGCCGGGGATCCCGGTCATCGTCCTGTCGGGCTTCATCGGCCACTTCACGGCGGACGAGCTGCGGCAGGGCGGGGTGCGCCGGGTGCTGCAGAAGCCGGTGGGGGGCGCCGAGCTGGCCGAGGCAATCCGCGCCGTGCTCGCTGGTGAATGACGGCCCCGCGCGGATAGCTTTCCGGCATGACGCGCGACCTCCTGGACTTCTACACCAACGCGCCGCTCCTCGAGCTCGGGCTCGAGGCGGACCGGATCCGGCGCGAGAAGCACCCCCATAACACGGTCACGTACATCGTCGACCGCAACATCAACTACACCAACGTCTGCGTGGCCGACTGCGGCTTCTGCGCCTTCTACCGGCGCCCGAAGCACGGCGAGGGCTACACGCTGTCGTTCGAGCAGATCGGCGAGAAGATCGAGGAGACCAAGGCGCTGGGCGGGGTGCAGATCCTCATCCAGGGGGGACACAACCCGTACATCCCCTT
>CAZVDJ010000783.1:0-2455 GCA_964626245.1 uncultured Gemmatimonadaceae bacterium | reverse complement strand
GGACTACCTCAACATCCAGGGCGACCCGACCGCGGTATACCTAAAGGATTGCCGCGGCCCCGAGCTCTTCGGCCTGGACATCGTTCCCACGAGCGCGACGTTCGGGCAGGACCAGCGCTTCGAGGACGCCACCTGCCCCGCCAGCGGCAAGTGGGTGCGCCGCGGCGCCGTGCAGAAGGCGGCGCTGTCGGTGGGCGGCGGGACCGAGACCACGCAGTACTTCCTGGCCGGCAACCTCTCCGATGAGGAAGGGGCCCTGCGGTCCAACGAGTACACCACCGGCGGCTTCCGCGGGAACTTCTCGTTCCGCCCGTGGCAGAACCTGGAGCTGTCGCTCAACTCGTCGTACCAGCGCGGCGACCAGGACTGGATCGCCGACGGCAACCTGGCCAACGGCTTCCTGCTCAACGTGGCGCGCGGCACGGCGGGCAACTATCGCGGCGCCGGCTGCACGCAGACGGGCGTCATCTGCATGAACAACGACGCCGCGCTGGACATCGCCACCAAGACCAAGACCGACCACTACATCTCGGGCTTCACGGTCAACTACTCGCCGCTCGAGGCGTGGACCAATCGCCTCTCCGTCGGCTACGACTACAACAACGTCGAGAACCGCTCGATCATCCCGTTCGGTCACCTGCGCAACGCGGTGGGGCAGCTCTCGCAGTCCGCCTGGGTGCGGCAGTTCCTCTCGGTCGACTATGCCTCGACCTACAAGAAGGACTTCGGCAGCACCTTCACCACGTCCACGTCGCTGGGTGGGCAGCTCTTCCAGGACAACCTGAACACGACCTCGGTGACGGGGGACGAGTTCTCCGGCCCGGGCGAGCCGGTGCTCACCAGCGCCGCGCGCCGCACGGTCGGCACCGATACGCGCCGCCGGGTGGTGAACGCCGGGCTCTTCTTCCAGGAGCAGATCGGCTGGAAGGACCGGGCCTTCCTGACGTTAGGCATGCGTGTGGACGGCAACAGCGCCTTCGGCAAGGACTTCGGCCTGCAGTGGTATCCCAAGGTCGGGCTGGCGTACGCGCTGTCGGACCACGACTTCTGGCCGAAGGACAAGATCGAGACGTTCAAGCTGCGCGCCGCCATTGGCGAGGCGGGCAAGGCGCCGGGGGCCTTCGACGCCGTGCGCACGTGGGATCCCATTGCCGGCGACGAGGCCAAGCCCGGCTTCTCCCCGAACCAGATCGGCAACCCGACACTAGGCCCCGAGCGCACGCGCGAGACGGAGGTCGGCATGGAGGCGAGCGCCTTCGCCGGCCGCTTCTCCGTGGACGCGACGTATTTCAGCACGGTGACGAGCGACGCGCTCATCCAGGTGCGCTACCCGCCCAGCCAGGGCTTCCTGAACCGCCAGCTCGAGAACATCGGCGAGGTGAGCAACAAGGGGCTCGAGGTGAAGTTCGACGCGGGGCTCATCCGGCGCGCCTCGGTCGACTGGCGCGGGCGCATCAACTTCACCAACCTCGAAAGCGAGGCCACCGACCTGGGTGACGAGCCGCTCATCGCGGCCGGCGGTTCGTTCACGGAGGTCCGCGTCGGCTACCCCGTCACCTCGCTCTTCGCCCGCAAGGTCGTGAACGCGGGGGCGCTCGAGGCGCCGGTGCGCACCGACACCAACGTCTACATCGGCCCCACGTGGCCCACCCGCATCATGGGCTTCGGCAGCACCCTCACGCTGTGGGACAAGCTCACCATCGACGGACTGGGCGAGTTCCAGCGGGGCGGCTACAACATCAACTACGTCGGCTACCAGAACGCCATCCGCGGCAACTGGCGCCCCTGCTACGACGCACAGCGCAAGATCATCGAGTCGGTGCGCACCAACAATCCGGCTGCGGTGAGCTCGGTGAACGCGCTCGACCGCGTGCGGTGCGGCTACAACACCACGCAGAACCTGGCCGACGCCTGGATCGAGAAGATCGACTTCTTCCGCCTGCGCTACGTGACGCTCACCTACCGCCTGCCCACCCGCTGGATCCCGGGGTCGCGCGGCGCCACGGTGAGCCTCGCCGGCCGCAACCTCTTCCTCAGCACCGACTACACCGGGCTCGATCCCGAGTCCGCCGACCAGGCCGACAGCCAGGTGGGGCGGCGCGAGTACTACACGCTTCCGCAGCTGCGCTCGTTCACGCTCTCGTTCCGCACCAACTGGTAAACCACCGAGGATCCCACACGATGCGCCTGAATCGAATCGTGCGACGCGCCTCGGCGACGTTCGCGCTCGGCACGCTGGCCGCTACCGGCGGCTGCAACTTCTTCGACGTCTCCAACCCCGGGCCCCTGGCCGACGAGGCACTGGACGTGCCGTCGGCAATGCCCGGGTTGGTGACCGGCATGGCCTTTGACCTCTCGCGCGCCTATGACGCGGTGACGCAGGGAGTCTCGATCATGTCGGACGACCTGTACCACGCGGGGAGCTACGGACCCGGTGAGGGGCTATGGAACCGCG
>CAZVDJ010000782.1:0-2458 GCA_964626245.1 uncultured Gemmatimonadaceae bacterium | reverse complement strand
GCTGCGCAACCGGTGGGTCATCGGCTACGCGCTCTTCTTCTTCCTGGTCACCGACGTGTTGCTGCGGCTGGGCGGGAGCGGGCCGCGCGCGCTGCTCTCGCTGCTGAACGTCGTCGTCCTGCTCATCCCGCTGGTGACCATCGTCTTCGGCACGATCTACTGGCACGGCGCACGCGAGTTCAACGAGCTGCTGCTGTCACAGCCGGTGGAGCGCAGCACACTCTTCCATGGCCTCTTCGCCGGGCTCGTCCTCCCGCTCTCGGCGGCCTTCGTGGTGGGGGTGTCGCTCCCCATCGCGTGGCACCGCGCCGTGGATGCCCAGACGGCAGGGCTGCTGGCGTTGATGCTGCTGGCGGGGTGCGCGCTCACCGCCGTCTTCGGCGCGCTGGCCGTGCTGATCGCCGGGCTGGTGGACGACCGGCTCAAGGGACTGGGCGTGGCGTTAGGCGTGTGGCTCCTGCTCACCGTCGCCTACGACGGCGCGGTGCTCTGGGTCGCGATGGCGTTCCAGGACTACCCGCTGGAAGGGGCGATGCTGGGGCTCTCGTTCGCCAACCCGGTCGACCTGGCGCGCGTCCTCCTGGTCCTGCGCTTTGACGTCGCCGCGCTCATGGGCTATACCGGTGCGGTGGTGCAGCGCCTGTTGGGCGGGACGACGGGGACACTCGTGGCGCTGGGCGGGCTGGCTGCCTGGACGATCGTCCCCGGACTCTTCGCCCTGCGCGCCTTCAAACGGCGCGACTTCTGATGTCGCGCCGCGACGCCTGATGTCGCGTCGCGACGCCGGACGTCGCGTCGAAATCCGTTGTCCGTTTCACTGTGCAGCAATCCAATCCTCAGCCTTTCGGAGCCCTCCATGCGTCGTTCGACCTTTCCAGCGTCCGCTGCTTCCCTCGCGCTCTTCGTCATGGCGTCCGCCTGCGGCGGCGGTGAAGGGGGAACCCCCGCCGACTCGGCGCAGGGAGGGGCCGCCGAGGCGCCGGCCGCGGCCGCGGCGTCGTTCGACCCGGCCACGATCACCCCGGCCATGCTGGCGTTAGGCGATTCGCTCTTTCACGGGCTCATCGGCGCCACGTCGTGCCAGGCCTGTCACGGCGCCGACGGCGCACAGGCCACCGTGGCCCCCAACCTCACCGACGCCGAGTGGCTCCATTCCGACGGGAGCTGGGAGGCGATCTTCAACACGATCAAGAGCGGCGTGTCGGCCCCCAAGCAGTTCACCAGCATGATGCCCCCATGGGGCGGCGTCCCGATGACGGACGAGCAGACGCGCGCCGTGGCTGCGTACGTCTACAAGCTGAGCCACAAGTAGACGCCATCCCGCGCACGGTCGCAGGGGGGGCGTCAGCCCGGCAGCTCGAGCACGTCGAAGAGCAACGAGCAGCAGGTGACGCCCCCTTCCGCCTTGGCCAGCTCCGTCGCGTCGACCCCAACGACGCGCAGCCCGTGGGCGCGCAGCATGGCCTGCGTGCGCGGAAAGGCGGTGGAGTGGATGAGCGCCCCGTTGGCCATCACCGCATTGGCGGCAAAGGGTTCACCGGGATCGATGGTGAGGGCGTCGTAGCCGTCGAAGTGCGTGGCGTCCACCCAGTCGGGATTGACGAGGATCCAGTCGGGCGACACCTGCGTCACCGCCGTCTTCAGGTGCAACGCCCCCGCCACCTGCACCTCGCGCACCTCATAGCCGAACGTCGTCACCAGGGCGCGCAGCGCGGCAATGCCTTCGGCGGTCGTGCGCGTGGTGCGCCCGACGTAGAGCGTGCGCCCCAGGCGCAGCACGTCGCCGCCGTCCAGCGTCGCGGGCCCCTCGATGCGACGCAGCGGACGGAAGGGGGCCAGGGCGTCGGCCATGGCGTCGACCTCCGGTCGGCGCGAGGCGGCCCCGGGGCGCGTGAGGATCGCCACCTCGTCGAGCACCAGCGCCGCGTCCTCCACAAAGACGGAGTCTGGGAGGTCGGGAAGTTCGGGGAGCGCGATCACGCGCACGCCGAGCTGGTCGAGGGCACGCTCGTACTCGGCGTGCTGGGCGCGGGCCGTGTCGAGGTTGATGGGCGTGCGCGAGACGTGCGTCAGTTCGCACTCGGCGATGCGGCGCGAGACGGCGCGGGTGATGGCCGCGAGCATGGGCAGCGTGCGAGGCGCCGTTGCCGTTAGGCGCGCCGCCGGCGGCGCCGAAGCGCCCCCACCCCGCCCACGCCCGCGAGCCCACTGGCCAGGAGGATGATCGACGTGGGCTCAGGCGTCACGACCGCCCACCGGTACGCCTCGTCAGGGCAGGCGTCCACCGGAACGTCGACCCCGATTTCCTTCCCGAAGCCGCACAGGTAGTCGCTGCTGGCGTTCGCGGAGCCCATGGTCAGGAAGAAGTCGTCGCCATTCACGAAGCGTGGCGCTCCCACCTGCTCGGCCCAGTAGAGCGCAAAGTCGAACTTCACCCAGCCGTTGAGACCCGTCCGCG
>CAZVDJ010000781.1:0-2460 GCA_964626245.1 uncultured Gemmatimonadaceae bacterium | reverse complement strand
ATCGGCCTGGGCGGCCTGGATCATGGCGCGCAGCAGCAGCCGCGCCTCGTGCTGCGCTGCGCAGCCAGTAGTCGACCTGCGCGCCCGACGGCGGGTACTGCGGGTCGCCCGGGTCTGAGCGTGACGACTCCACGCCACCGAACGAGCCGGCGTAGCGCTGCATCACCGCCTCGGGCGGCGTGAGCAGCATGGCGTCGGCACTCGCCAGGCGGTCGGAGAGCTGGTGCAGCGAGGAGAGGTTGTGCATCACCCAGAACGATCTCCCCTGCGTGGCGATGATCAGGTCGCCGTGCTGCACGCGCATGTCGGTGATGGGCGTCGCGGGGAGGTTGAGCTGGAATGGGTGCCACCGCGCGCCGTTGTCGAACGAGATGAACATCCCGAACTCGGTCCCGGCATACAGCAGTCCCTCGCGCGCCGGGTCCTCGCGCACCACGCGCGTGGGGTGGTGCGCGGGAATCCCGTTGTTCCCCGGGGTCAGCAGCGTCCAGCTCGCGCCGTAGTCATCGGTGCGGTAGAGGAAGGGGCGGAAATCGCCTAACAGGTAGCAGTGCACGGCGTAGTATGCGGAGCCGCGCCGGTGCGGCGACGGCTCCACCTGCTGCGTGCGGCACCCGTCGGGGGGCCCCTTGAACCGGTTGCGCGTGAAGTGTTCCGACGTCGCCACCAGCCCGCGCGGCGTGATGTCCTTCCACGTCCTGCCACCATCGCGCGTCACGTGAAACGGCCCGTCATTGGCCCCCACCCAGATCACGCCGGGCTCCAGCACCGACTCGCGGATGGCGTACGTGGTGGAGAAGTATTCCTCGCCCGTCACGTCCAGGGTGATCGGCTCGCCGCTGGGCGACTGCTGCCGCTCGGGCGGGTTCAGCGTGAGGTCCGGCGAGATCGTCTGCCACGTGACGCCGCCGTCGCGCGTGCGGTGCACGTACTGCGAGCCGTAGTACACCGTATTGGGCTCGTGCGGCGAGATCTCCATGGGCGACACGCGCTGGAAGCGAAGGATCAGCTCCTTGCCGGGATTGCCGTACAGCGACTGCCCGCCGTTCCAGTACGTCTGCTCCTGCCCGGTGCGCATGCTGGCGCGCGAGAACTGCCCCTTGCACGCGCCGTACACGGTGTCGGGGTTGGTGCGGTGCGGCATGATCGGCCCCGTCTCGCACCCCGGCCCCGCCATCCACTCCTGCATCGGGTTGTCGGGTCGCCCCGAGGTGAGCGGGAGCGAGGGGACGATGAGCGTGGAGTTGTCCTGCTGCGCCCCGTACAGGCGATACGGGAACTGATTGTCGGCAATGACCTGGTAGATCTCGGCCGTGGGCTGGTTGTAGATCGACGACCAGGTGCGCCCGCCGTTGAGCGTGACGGTGGCGCCGCCGTCGTTCGACTGCACCATGATGTCCGGCTCGTCGGGGTTGATCCACAGGTCGTGGTTGTCGCCGTGCGGGATGTTCTGCGGGCGGAAGGTCTTCCCCCCGTCGGTGCTCTTGTAGAACCCCTCGCTCATCGTCCAGATGATGTTGGGGTCCTTCGGGTGGACGGCGATCCCGGTGTAGTAGAACGGGCGCGTGAGCATCGGGGCAAAGGTGCTCACCAGCGTCCAGCTCTCGCCGGCGTCATCCGAGCGATAGAGGCCGCTGCCCGGCTTGGCCTCGATGATCACCCACACCGAGTTCGGCGTCGCGGGCGACACGGCGATGTTGCTCTTCCCCACCAGGTCGTTCGGGAGCCCGGCCGTGAGCTTCTTCCAGGTGCTCCCGCCATCTGTCGACTTGTAGACCCCGCCCTCGCGCGCCCCCGAGATGATCGTCCACGGCTTGCGCTCGGCGCGCCACATCGAGGCGTAGACGACGTTGGGGTTGCCGGGCATGAACTCCACATCCACCGCGCCGGTGGAGTCGGAGACGAAGAGGACGTTGGTCCAGCTGCGCCCGCCGTCGGTGGTGCGATACAGCCCGCGGTCCTTGCTGGGGCGGAACGGGTTGCCGATGGCGGCGACGAAGGCGATGTCGGGATTGCTCGGATGGATCTCGACCTGCCCGATGTTCCCCACGCTGTCCAGCCCCACGTGCGTCCAGGTGGCACCGGCGTCGGTCGACTTGTAGACCCCGTCGCCGATGGAGACGTTGCTGCGCAGGCCGTCGGAGCCCATGCCGGCGTATATCACGCGCGGATTGGAGTTGGCCACGTCGATGTCGCCCAGCGACCCGGCCCTGAAGTATCGGTCGCTGATGTTGTGCCAGGTTTGGCCGGCGTCGGTGGTACGCCACACGCCGCCGCCCGTGGAACCCATGTAGAAGGTGTGCTTCTCCTGCGGCACGCCGGTCACCGTCGTCACGCGCCCGCCGCGCGCCGGTCCCACCATGCGGTACTGCAGGTTGGCGAGGAGCGACGGGCTCACCTGGGTCAGCGGCGGCGCGGCCGGGCGGCGCGCGGCCGCCGGGCGTGCAGTCGGACGCGCCT
>CAZVDJ010000780.1:0-2461 GCA_964626245.1 uncultured Gemmatimonadaceae bacterium | reverse complement strand
AACGTACTATGTGAGGGCGCTTTATGCCACTAGACCATTTGTGAGATAGCTTCTAGTGTCATGCGGGGAAGAGTGAGCATCAGCGTGATGGCGCTTGTGGGGCTCGTAGGGTGCACAGACGGGGCACGCTCTGTCGCTCCCGCACCCACTGCGCCCGTTGCTGGGCGCAGAACCATGTTCGTGGGCCACGAGGCGGAGTCCGTCTTTGTCGCGGCGGCGGTCCGTGCTCGCGACTACCAAGCGCTCGACGCTCTCTCTCGCCTGCGTCAGGGCATCACCATAGGGGACAACGCCGGAGGTATCGCCACATTTGCCAACACCCTCCAGTACGACGCTCCAGCCGTCATCCTCGGCCTTGGCACCGTACTCTCCGCCGAAGCATACCAGGCGACTGGGTTCGCTTCGGTCACGTTCTTCGGCAATCAGGGCGGAAGCGACCTACATATGCATCTCTTCGACGGATCGCAGCTAACTGAATTCGCTGATCCAGAATGGTCAGGAGCGCGGACGTGGGGTTCTCCTGCGCCATGCGTCCCGACGCCCTCGTGTGACGACGTGCGGAGAACGGAGCAGACGTTTCAGTACTTTCACAACAGAGAGTGTGACTACCGCGTGAATGCCGATCAGGCTGTTGAAGCCTACTGGACGGTGCCGACTACAGGAGTGAACTGGGGGCATGTCTACGGAGGCCGCCACATCCCGGACAAGTTCGCACCAGGTTGCGGCAGCGGCGGTGGCGGTTCGAGCGGCGGGTCCGGCCTGAACTGCCATCAGGAGTACATATACATCGACAAGTGGACCGCACAGACAGGATGGGTCACCATCTGGCAGGGCTACGCTACGGTCTGCGAGTAGCGACCCACCCCCCTCTGAATTGCCCCCTACACTAACTCATCGCCTGAAACCAAACAGGGAGCCGCCCACATGACTCAGCTTCGCAACATCCTGACCCGTGCGCTCGGGTTCACCGTCGCAGTTGTGCCTCTTGCATCTGCGCAATCTCCGGCAGTGTCACCGTGCGGGCCAAACGAGGTGATTGTTGCTCTGCGGCCAAGCGGCCAAGGACCTACGGACGCGGTGATTCAGCGGGCGACAGTGTCGCTCCCATGCGATGTCATCCTATTCACGTCCTCCTCTCTTGATGCCGCCACCCTTTCCACGGCCGCGACTCAGGTTCGCCTGCTTGGGGACAGTCTGGTCGCTGCACAAGTGGCTAATGCCGGTCCGCTTCGCGTTCGAAGACCGTCTGGCGCGAGTGCCAGGCCCATCGCACTCCTCTATCGCCGCGTAGCCAGTTCTCTACCGGGCTTGCCGGAGAGCACCATTCCCGGGCTCGGGCGCGTACGCGCTGCACGACTGCACCTCCCCGGCAGCGTCTCGCGCGCGCCGTAACCCAGAGCGTTTCATCGCTCTATTCGAAGTCGGGTAGGTGAGTAGGCGGTTAGAGAGGGGCTCCCAACGGGAACGAACGGGAGCCCCACCTAGCGACCTCTTATCCCGCGCCCGGCAGCCCTACGGAGCCGGCGGTCGAAGAGGGCGTTCTCTCTGTGTTCCCGCGAGAACGTCCCGTTGGTGATGGACCGGAAGAGCACCGACTGACCGTCGGGCGACACACGGGCGAAGCCGAACGACGCGCCCTGGCGATAGTCGAAGTAGTCCTTGTCGCTCAACACGGCGCGCGCTGCCCCACCCTCCACCGGCACGGAGAACACATCGTGATCCACCCACCGCGAGTCGAGGCGCGTGTAGACCACGTGCTTTCCATCGGCGGTGAACGACGGGAAGGTCTCGTAGAGGGGCGACGAGGTGAGGCGCGTCGCGACGCCCGTCGCGACGTCAACGGAATAGACGTCCTCGCTTCCGCTGCGATCGTTCGCGAGCGCGATGCGGTCGCCCGCCGGCGAGAAGGCGTACGAGCGCACGTGGCCGGAGAGGCGGGTGAGGCGACGCTCCGTCCCCGCCGCCAGGTCCCACGCGAAGATGTCGTTGCCGCCGGGGACGTTCTTGACGTAGGCGAAGAGGCGCCCGTCCGGCGAGCGTCGCATCTGCGACGCGCCCCCCAATGACGCCGCGTGCCGCATCGGCGCGCCTCCATTCACCCCAACCGACCAGAGCCCGCCGTCACTCCCCACGTAGACGAGGCGGGCGCCGTCCGCCGACCAGGCGGGAGGCTCCCCGCCCCGTGGCGACGTCACCGATTGCAGCTGCTCGATCGAGGGCGGGGTCGGGCCCTGCGCCGACGCGCCTGGCGGGACCATCGCGACGAGGACGATCGCCGCGCCGGTCGTGCACGCGACAGCGCGGGGCAACCCGCGACGAAGGGAGAGCGGAACGGACGGCATGATGGTGGGGACGAAGGCCCGGACGCTGCGCGGCTGACTCGCCGAGCGGGGGAGAGCGCCGCAACCAATTGCCGCGAGTTTCCGAATGCGCCGCTTGGCCAGTGCATGCGCCAGCGCAA
>CAZVDJ010000779.1:0-2464 GCA_964626245.1 uncultured Gemmatimonadaceae bacterium | reverse complement strand
CGCAGCGATCCACCGGCGCGTCGCCCAGGCGGGTGGCGGTGCACTCCGCCTCGATGAACGATCCGTCGGCGCGTCGCACGCGCCAGCGCTGCGGCAAGTGAAGCTCGGCGCCGTCCGCCACTCGTGTCAGCGCCGACGTCGCCTCGGCCACGTTGTCCTCGTGGATGAGGGAGGCCACACGTCGGGTGCGCAGGGTGTCGGGCGACCAGCCCAGGACGCGCTCGGCGCCTCGGCTGGCCGTGGCGATCACCCCGTCACGGCCGGCGATCAGGACGGCGTCGGAGAGCTTGGAGAGGAAGACGTCTTCAGTCATGGAGGGGAGTGCGTCGGTCGACCCGTCGAGCGCCGGTGCTGGCGGAGACGTCGGGCGCGGGCGAACGGGCGAGACCGGGGGGGCGAACCGTCGCCACCGGATGATCCCGGCAACGAGCAGGACGAGGGCGAAGAGGGAGGCTGCGACGGCGATCACGCCTTCCCCCGCAGCCCATCAGGATGCCAACAAGCGGACACGACGTGACCAGTACCGTGTGGAGATGGACGATCGAACCGGGAGACGAGCAATGTCCAAGCCCGCGGCAATTGCGGGGCCCGCCGCGATCGGGAGAGATGCCGCCTGGTCCGGATCTTCGGAAGGACGCGCACACAAGTCTCGGCGTTGCAGGATGGATACCTGAACCGAATCCGGACGGTAGTTTCGTGGTATAACGGGTCTTCGATCTCCCCGCGCCCTCGCCGCGTACGAATTCCGTGCCCGCCTGGTTCTCCCAACTGCAATTCCAGTCGCCCTGGCTCCTGCTGGGGCTTCTCCTGATTCCCGCCTGGTGGTGGTGGCGTCGCCGGAAGCGGCCCGCGGCGATCACCTTCTCGCGGGTCCCGATCCTGGCTCGCGGACCGCGCCGCGGCGCGTGGATCTCGCGCGCCCTCTTCACCTTACGGGCCCTGGCCATCGGGGCCCTGGTGGTGGCGCTGGCCCGTCCGCGCATGGCGGGGCGCAGCGAGCAGTCGAACAGCGAGGGGATCAACATCGTCATCGCCTTCGACATCTCCTCGTCGATGCTCGCCGAGGACTTCCAGCCTCAGAACAGGCTGGAGGTGGCGCGTGACAAGGTGAAGCAGTTTGTGGGGCTGCGCGACAGTGACCGAATCGGCATCGTGGCCTTTTCGGGCGAAGCACTCACCCAGGTGCCGCTGACGACCGACTACCCTGTCGTGATCGCGGCCATCGATAACCTGCAACCCGGGCAGTTGGAGGATGGCACGGCGATCGGGACGGCGATCGCGACCGCGGCCAACCGCCTGAGGTCTGCCCCGGGCCGATCCCGGGTCATCGTGCTGTTGACCGACGGCGTGAACAATCGTGGCGCCATCGACCCGCGGACGGCGGCGCAGGCCGCGGCCGCCTTCGGGGTGAGGATCTACGCCATCGGGGTGGGGACCGAGGGGATGGCACCGGTCCCGGTGGGGCGCGGGGTGTTCGGGCTGCGGTACGAGAACCGCCCGGTGGAGATCGACGATGCGCTGTTGACCGAGGTGGCCCAGAAGACGGGGGGACGCTACTACCGCGCGCGGGACGCCGCCGCGCTGCAGCGCATCACCGAGGAGATCGACCGGCTGGAGCGGAGCCCCGTGCGCACGCGCGTCTACACGCGCTTCACGGAGCTGTACCGCTGGCCCCTGGCGCTGGCGCTCCTGGCCATCTTCCTGGAGCTCGGCCTCGCCGCGTGGCGCGGCCCCCTACCATAGGCGAGTCCGCCCTCGTCTTCTCGTCTGCTGCCTCACAACCACTTCCGGCTGCGGAAGAGCCAGATGAGCGCCCCCCCCAGCACGAGCTGCCCGACGAGCATGATCTCGAAGCCGAGCGGGTGATCGGCGAGCGGGATCTTGCTGAAGTTCATCCCCCACATGCCGCTGACGACGACGAACGGGACGGAGAGGGTGGCGACGACCGAGAGCCCCTTGGTGACGACGTTCAGCCGGTTGGAGACTTGCGACAGGTAGCTCTCCATGGTGCTGCTGAGCAGGTCGCGATAGGTCTCCAGCGAGTCGTTGATGCGCAGCATGTGGTCATAGATGTCGCGGTAGTAGAGCTGCGCGTCGGCGGGGAGGAGCGGGGAGGGGCGGTTGGAAAGGACGTTGAAGATCTCGCGCTGCGGGGCGAGGAACCGGCGGAGCGAGAGCACCATGCGCTTGACCGAGAAGATGTCGCGCAGCGAGTCCTCGTCGAACGAGGCGAAGACGCGCTCCTCGAGCGTGTCGATGAAGTCGTCGACGCGGTCGAGGATGGGGAAGTAGGCGTCGATGGCCGCGTCCATGATGTGGTGGGCCAGCCGCGCCGGTCCGCGCGACACCAGGTCGGGGGTGCGCAGCGCGGTGTCGGACACCCGGTCCACGTTAGGCGAGGCCCCGGCGTGCACCGTCACGAGGAAGGTGGGACCGAGGAAGAAGTAGAGGTTGACGGTCTCCA
>CAZVDJ010000778.1:0-2475 GCA_964626245.1 uncultured Gemmatimonadaceae bacterium | reverse complement strand
CATTGAGCAGGTTGATTGCCAGCGAGCCGCAGGCGCGCGGGGCGAGCGTCACGGTCGACGAGGCGCCGGCTCGCACGCGGACGCGCTCCTCGGAGGTGGCCCACGAACACCCCGCGGAGGCGGGGATCGTCGCGCTCAGCACGTAGTCGCCCGGCTTGATGGAGTCGTTGCGCCACGAACCGTCGGCCACCGCCTGGCCGTTGAGCGAGAGGCGCGCGTTGGGTGGGGCGGTCACCAGCAGGCGGCCAACGCTGGCGGTGACGGCCGGGCGGGGTCGCGTGCTGTCGCGCGCCGGAGCTGGTGGGCTCGCCGAGTCGGTCGGGGTGACGGCCAGACTATCGCCGCCTACCGCGACGCTCTCGGCGGGCGCGCCCGTCGAGAGAGAGTCGACCGCCAGCCCGGAGGCCGGTCCGCTGTCCACGGGATTGGCCGGAGCCTGCTGGCGGGTGGCGAGGGCGATCGCGGTGACCGCCAGCGCGACCACCACGACGGTGGCGGGGGCGATCCGCCGCCACCCCTTGGCCGAGCGCACCAGCTGGAGCGGGGTGACCAGCGTGGGGGTGTCGGAGGGAGAGAGCAGGTGGGGCCGCGGACTTGCCTCACGGGGCAAGGTGAGGACGGCCGTGAGCTCGTCGGCCAGCTGCTCGCCGGTGGCGGGGCGATCATCCGGATGCTTCGCAAGGCACCGGAGAATGACGCGCTCGAACGCCGGGGACAGCTGGGAGTTGAAGCTGCGGGGCGAGGGTGGCGTCTCCTCTACGTGCTGTCGGGCGATCTCGTACCAGTCGTCCCCCTCGAACGGAAGGCGGCCGGTGGCCGCCCGGAAGAGCGAGACGCCCAGCGAGTAGATGTCGGCTCGGCCATCGAGCGGCTTGGCGCGCGCCTGCTCGGGGGCGAAGTACTGCGGCGTCCCCACCACCATGTTCGTCCCGGTCTGGTTCGTGTACCCGGAGACGGCGCGGGCGATGCCGAAGTCGGCGACGACGGCGTTGCCGTGCGTGTCGAACAGGATGTTGTCGACCTTGATGTCGCGGTGGACGACCCCTTCCCGGTGCGCGAAACCCAGCGCCCGGGCCACGTCGATCCCGACCCGGATCACGAACTCCTCAGGGAGAAACGGCGTCGACTCCAGCTTGTCGGCCAGCCCGGATGGGAGGAAGTCCATCGCGAAGTAGACCGCATCGCCATCGCGCCCAACGGCGTAGATCTTCACGATGTTCGGGTGACGCAGCTTGGCGGCGGTGGAGGCTTCGCGGCGGAAGCGCTCCTCGAACGCCGGGTCCCCCGCGAACTGCGGCTTGAGGACCTTGAGCGCCACGGGGATCTCGAGCTCGGGGTCGAATCCGCGGTAGACCCACGCGAACCCCCCAGACCCAATCAGCTCGTCGACCCGGTACTTTCCGAGCGTCTTTCCGAGGTAGCGCTCAGGCACGGGCAGACGCCTTTACAGTGATGGGCGCGTCGAGTAAGTTGAGTGTCTCCAAACGACTTAGCGAACTAGAGCAGTTGTCCGCGCGGGGAATATACCACATGGCCTTTGAAAAAGCAGCGACGATCACGAAGTACCAGCAGCGCGACGGAGACACTGGCTCCACGCGCGTCCAGGTGGCGGTGTTGACTGAGCGAATCAACTATCTCACCGACCACTTCAAGGCTCACAAGAAGGACCATCACAGCCGCCGTGGGCTGCTGAAGATGGTCGGCAAGCGCCGTCGGCTTCTCGAGTACCTCAAGCGCAGCGATGTCGAGGGGTACCGGAAGGTCATCGGTGAGCTCGGCCTCCGTCACTAACACTCGTCGCTCCTCACGCAATCGCGCGGCCGCCCCATTGGGGCCCGCGCGTTTTGTGTTCTAACGACACCTCGTGATACACATGATGCAACGCCTGGAAAAGACCTTCGCGGGTCGCAAGCTCGTTCTCGAAACCGGTCGCATGGCCAAGCAGGCCGCCGGTTCCGCCGTTGTCCAATTCGGCGACACGATGGTCATCGCGGCGGTGACCGTCAGCGACAACCAGTCTCCGCTCCCCTTCTTCCCGCTCACCGTCGAGTATCGGGAGAAGACCTACGCCGCCGGCAAGATCCCCGGGGGCTTCATCAAGCGCGAGGGACGCCCGCACGACCACGAGATTCTCGCGGCGCGGATCATCGACCGCTCCATCCGCCCGCTCTTTCCCGAGGGATTCAAGAACGAAGTGCAGGTCTTCGTCTACGTCATCTCGGCGGACCAGGAAAACGACTCCGACGTCCTCGGCCTGCTGGCGGCGTCCTACGCGCTCAACGCGTCGAAGATCCCGTTCCTGGGCCCCATCGCCGGCGTGCGCGTGGGACGCGTGCAGGAGAAGTGGATCCTGAACCCCACCTTCCAGCAGCTGGAGTACTCCGACCTCGACTTCGTGGTCGCCGGGTCGCTGGACTCGATCGTGATGGTGGAGGGCGGCGCCAACGAGGTGAGCGAGGCCGACGCGCTCGATGC
>CAZVDJ010000777.1:0-2480 GCA_964626245.1 uncultured Gemmatimonadaceae bacterium | reverse complement strand
CGCGTGAAGCTCGACTTGATGGGCTCGTTCACCCCAGGGCGCGCGAACGAGACCGAGACCTTGGATCCCGGCGTGCCGCGCAGCGAATCGGCGACGCGAGCCGATGACCAGCCGCGCGTCGGAATCGTGTCGATGGCAATGATCATGTCGCCTTCACGCGCTCCCGCCGCCTCGGCGGGGGTGTGCGGGAAGACCTTGGAGACGACGACCCCCTTTCCGGGCTGCTCCTCGATCTGCATCCCGAGGCCGGCGTAGCGCCCGGCGGTATTCGTGTTGAACTGCGTGAGCTGCTTGGGCGAGAAGAGCTCCGAGTACGGATCCTGGAGCTGCGACACGAGCCCGCGCGCCGCCTTCTCGTACAGCATCGCGGCGTCGACCGAGTCGACGTAGCGGCTCTCGACCAGGTCGAGCACCTGGCCAAACAGGCGACCGCCGTCCAGCGCCGCGCGGTCCTGCACGACAAACGCTCCCGCCACGAGGGGAACGAGGACGAGGCCGGCGATGGAAAGTCGTTTCATGAGACGGGAGACGGGAGACGGGAGACGGGAGACGGGAGAGCGTCGCTCTCCCTCTATCTACCTACCGAGGGGGGAGGTGGGTTCCGCCTTCCCCCTCCAACGGACGGATTCAACGTACGGGCGTCACCGTGCGCCAGCCCAGGGCACGAGATGAAGGGCGCCTCAGGTGGGACGAGTGGCGAGGACGTAGTCCACGAACCACTGCTTGCGTATCTGGTGCACGCGGGCGTCGCGAACGATGCCTGCGGTCTGCAGCATCTCATGCGCGGGTTGCAGAACCCGCTGCAGGTGCGATGGATAACGTTGCACGAGGGGAACCTGTTCGGCCAGCGCCTCGAGCTCGACGCGCCAGGTGACGGTGTCGTCGGCCCTGGCGACCTCGAGCAGCCGGTAGAGCCGGCGCGCGACGGGTGACGAGAGCCCCTGGTAGAGTTGCGGTGAGAGCGTGGTCGTGTGGCCGTGCGAGATGTTGGCGCGCAGTAGCGGCGAGAGCGTCACCCGGGCGTCACCCGGCTCCGACGCGGTGAAGGTCGGGAAGAGGGCGAGCTGCTCCCGGTCCGCGGTGCGGCGCCGGTCGATCGACACCGCGGAGAGGACGGTGAAGCGCCCTTCCAGCGGTTCCCGGGTGGTTGCGCTCCAGTACGCGCCGTTCGACTCCAGCGCCGTGCGCTCCAACCGGTTGAGCGCCGCCCGCAACTGCTCGTAGGTCCGGCCATCCGCCCGTCGCCCGATTGACCGCAGGAAGGCGTGCAGGGTGAACGAGACCATCCCATCCTCGGGGGTCCCGGCGTCCTGATAGCGGCGGCAGATCTCGACGTAGACGTCCTGGTCGAAGGTCCCCGGCAGGCGGTCGCCGGGGGCGGGGAGGACGCGCCACCGTCCACCGGCCGGAGGGGTGAAGAGGATGGTGGTCTCCTCCGCCGAGTCGGAGAGGCGGAAGAGGGGAAGCGCCTCGAGGGCGCGGTCGAGGAAGATGGCTCGCGCCGGTGGGCGGCGCGGTGGCGTCGGGCGCGGGTTGCGCGAGAAGGCGGGGTCAGCGGCCATGGCGTCGCGCTACCCCAGGGCGATGAGCTGGCCCGACACCGGGCCGCTGGCCGGCGCGGTCAGAAAGTGCACCCACTCGGCCACCGTCTCGCGCTCCACGTACGAGACGTTGTCGCCCATGGCCGCGCGATTGTCGTCGGTGCGAATGGCGCTGGGAGCGAGGGCGTTGGCCCGCACCCCGTGTGTGCGCTCCTCGGCGGCGACGGCGCGCATGAGCGAGACGACGCCCGCCTTGGCGGCGCCGTATGCCGCCATCCCGGCCGCGTTGGCCCCGGGGACCACGGCTGCCGAGGCGAAGTAGAGCACGCTCCCGCGGGCGCGACGCACGAGCGGAAGAAAGGCGCGCGTGGTGGCGTAGGCGGTCGCCAGGTTGATCAGGAGCATGCGCTCCCAGGCGGCGGGGTCGCTCCCGGCCACGGGGCCCAGCATGCCGAAGCCGCCGGCGAGGACGACGAGGGCCTGCGCGCCGTGCGGATGGCGCTCTGCCAGCTGCACGGCCACCGCGCCGAGCGCGGGATGGTCGGTGAGGTCGCACGGGTACGCACTGGCCTGGTGCCCGCTGTCGCGCAGCTCGCGGGCACGCGCCTCGCACTCGGCGGCATCGCGATCCAGGAGGGCAACGGCCGCCCCGCGCTCGGCCAGGACGCGGGCGACGACCGCCCCCACCTGGCCGCGGCGGGCGACGCCCGTCACGATCGCCAGCGGTGCCTCGGCTGTGGCCGTGCCGTTCGCCATCGCCATCCCGTCCGTCACCGCGCCTCCACCCTGCCTAACGCGGTGCGCAGCGCCTCCCGCAGCGCGGTGACGGCCTCCTCACGCCCCACGGCCGAATCCTCCCGCAGGTGCAACTCGATGCCGTCGGCCACGGGGACGCGGCGCCACGAGACGATGCGCTCGCCATCCAGGCGCGCCGCCTGC
>CAZVDJ010000776.1:1801-2483 GCA_964626245.1 uncultured Gemmatimonadaceae bacterium | reverse complement strand
CGAGGCCGGCGAGGCGGGCGCAACCGGGAAGGAAGGCGCGACGGCGTCGCGCGTCACGCTGACGGAGGCCGCCTTCGCGACCGCCCGCCTCGTGGTGGAGGCGCCGCGCCGCGAGACGGTCGCGGGCGCCGCCGGTGGCCTCGACGTGCCAGGGCAGGTCGAGTTCGACCCGGCGCGGGTTGCGCTGATCTCGCCGCGTGCGCCGGGACGCCTTGAGCGACTCCTCGTCGTCCCCGGCGACCGAGTCCGCGGCGGACAAACGGTCGCGCTCGTCCTGAGCCCCGCCTACACGACTGCCCAGAACGACCTCCTCCAGGCGACGCGTCGCACCGCGCTGCTCGCTGGCTCCGCGGACGCCGCAGGCGCGCAGGCGCTGCTCGATGCCGCGCGCCGGCGGCTCACGCTGCTCGGGGCGAGTGACGGGGAGATCCTCCGCCTTGCGGCCGGCGAGTCACCAAGCGAGTGGCTGACGGTGCCGGCGCCATTCGCGGGCAGCATTATCGAAGCGCCCGCCCTGGCGGGCCAGGCCGTGGAAGCCGGGACGCCGCTCTTCAAGATTGCGGACGTCTCGGTCCTCAATGTGGCCGCCGACGTGCCGGAACGCGCCCTGGGCGCGCTCCGGGTCGGGCAGGGCGCCACCATCCATCTGCCTGGCGCCCCGGAGGCGGTGTTTGCCGGACGG
>CAZVDJ010000776.1:0-1791 GCA_964626245.1 uncultured Gemmatimonadaceae bacterium | reverse complement strand
GCGTGTGAGTGAACAACTCGACCCGCAAACCCGCACCGCCAAGGCGCTCGTACAGGTGTCGAATGGCGCGCGGCGGCTCAAGCCTGGCATGTCGGCGACAGTGACGCTGCGCGTTGGCGGTACGGTCCCGGGCGCCGCGAGCCAGGCGCTCACGGTGCCCGCGTCCGCGGTCATCACGGACGGCGCGGCGCGCTTTGTGTTCGTCGAGGTCGGCCCGCGCGCGTACGAGCGGCGTGCGGTCGAACTCGCGCCCGGGGCTATCGTCGGCGCCGGGCCGGCCACGAGCCGCGTGGCGGTCGTGAGCGGGCTCGCCGCCGGAGATCGCGTCGTGACGCGTGGGGCCTTTACCCTCAAGTCCGAGCTCGCGAAAGCGTCGCTCGTCGACGAGGACTGAGGCGCGGCGATGATTGACCGACTCATTGTGTGGGCGATCCGGTTCCGCGTCGCTGTGGTGCTCCTGCTCGTTGCCCTCGTGGGCGCCGGGGTCTGGGCGTTCCGGACGCTCCGCGTCGACGCATTTCCCGACCTGACCAACGTGCAGGTCGCCGTCCTCGTGGAGGCGCCCGGCCTGTCCCCGATGGAGGTCGAGCGCCTTGTCACCTTCCCCATCGAAGTCGCGGTAAACGGCGTGGCGCGCGTGGAGCAGGTGCGCTCAATCTCCAAGTACGGCTTCGCGCAGGTGACCGTCGTCTTCGAGGACGGCACCGACATCTATTTCGCGCGCACGCTGGTCAACGAGCGCCTGCAAGGCGTGCGCGACCAACTGCCCTCCGGCGCCGAGGCATCGCTTGGCCCGATGGCCGGGGCCACGAGCGAGATCTACCTCTACACGCTCGAGGACACCCTCCATCGTGCGTCCTCGCGGAGCGACAGCGCGTTGATGGCGCTCCGCACGCTCCACGACCGCGTGATTCGCCCGCAGCTTCGGAGTGTGCCGGGCGTTGTCGAAATCAACCCCTTCGGCGGCTCGGTTCGGCAGGCGCAGGTCGTGGTCAACCCGGCCAAGCTCGCCAGCTACGCGCTCTCCATCGGGGACGTCGTCGAGGCCGTCGAAGCGAACAGCCAGGTGCCCGCCGGCGCGTACGTGGAGCACGAGAGCGAGCAATACATCCTGCGGGGCCTCGGCCAGGCCACCAATCTGGACGACCTCCGGCAGACGGTCATTCGCTCGACGGGTGGCGTCCCGGTTCTCGTCAGCGACGTCGCCGACGTGCGCTACGGCCCGGAGGTGCGTCAGGGCTCCGTCTCGCGCGATGGTCAGGGGGAGGTCATGAGCGGCATCGTCATGATGCTACGAGGCGCGAACAGTCGGGAGGTCGTGCACCGGGTCCGTGCGCGGGTGGCCGAGATCAATCGCGCCTTGCCGCCGGGGCTCGTGCTGTCGTCCTACTACGACCAGACCGACCTCGTGCAAGGGACGCTCACCACGGTCGAGCACAACCTGCTCGAAGGCGGGTTCCTGGTCATCGTGGTGCTGCTGCTGTTCCTGGGGAACATCCGCGCCGCGCTGCTCGTCGCGGCCACGATTCCGCTCTCGCTCCTCTTCGCGTTCGTGGGGATGCGTTGGCTCGGGCTCTCGGCCAACCTGATGAGCCTTGGCGCCATCGACTTCGGCATGATCGTCGACGGGGCGGTCGTGATGGCGGAGAATTTCATTCGCAAGCTGCACCCCGACCCGCTCCACGATGCGCACCCGCATGAGGAGGGCCCGCCGGGTGGTGCGCCGCCGGTGGGGGCTACGCCGGCCCGCGCCGCGCCACCCGCGCGGCCCGCGCTCACGGCGCCGTTGGC
>CAZVDJ010000775.1:0-2489 GCA_964626245.1 uncultured Gemmatimonadaceae bacterium | reverse complement strand
TCCGCCACCAGGCGTGCGATCCGCCGGCACGCCCCACCCACGCCGCCTCCCCACTCAGCTTGCGGCGCGTCCCGTCCGCCCTGCGCTCCACCTCGAGCCGTACGGTCAGGGGCTCGCCAGGATTCAGGGTGTCGGCGCCCAGCAGGTCGTCGACCATGGAGCAGAGCAACCGCGAGGGAATCGCGCTGCCCAGCATGTCGGCCGGGACGGAGACCTGCAGCTGGACGTCGGGACGGATCCCCAGGCGGTGCGTCTCCACGCAGGCGTGCAGCAGGTCCAGCTCCTCCTTCAGCGTCGTCGTCGCCTCGCGCCCCGACTCCAGGGTCAGGCGCAGCATGTCGGCCAGGCGGATGATCAGCCGCTCGGCGCGCGGCACGTCGCGATGCACCAACTCGGCCAGGAGGTCGAGCGTGGAGAGGAGGAACTGCGGGCGGAGCTGCACGCGCAGCGCCTGGAAGCGCGAGCCGGCGATGCGGGCGGAGAGGCGCGCCCCCTCCACCTCGCGGGCGCGGTACCAGCTCACGAAGTCGCGCGCGTGCGACCACGCCAGCAAGCCGAAGTAGACGAAGAAGTCGCCGGTGAGCGGGTTCATGTTGGCCGGCGACAGCACGGGGAGCTGCGACAACCCCGACAGCTGCATGGCGCCGGTGTGGATGATCCCGTGGGCCACACCAAACACGGCGTGCAACGGCAGGCGGCGTCCCCAGTTGGTGGCATCCATGCGGAAGCGTCGTGCCAGCGCCACCACGACCGGGCACAGGGCGATCCAGATGATCGAGGACGCCACCTGCAGCCGCGCCAGTTCCACCCAGCCGTAGCCATCGTTGGGGCGCACGGCGTTGGTGTAGAGCACCATCTGGTTGGTCCACAGCACGGCCAGCGCCGCCCAGAGCCCAACGATCCCCAGCCAGGTGCGCGGGGTCAGGTCGGGGGCAGCCGGAGGGGCCGTCGCGCGCGCGGGCTCCTGGGCCACGGTGGCCGGCACCGGACGTCGCGCCGCGCGGAACGAGCCGCTCTCCTGCCACTGCGGCACCGGGGCGACGTCCGCGCGCTCCTGCTCGGCCGGAGCGACCGGTCGCTCCAGCAGCTCGGCCGCGACCGTGGAGAACTCGCCCGTGCGCCACGTGGTGGGATCGTCATACGACGCCGCGACGAGCGGGGCGCCGGGGGTCCCCGGGGCGGCGGCCGGACCCGGCTGCAGCGAGTAGCTGGCGGTGAGTCGCGCCCACTCCGCGCTGGCCATGGTGGTGTCACCCTCGCGATACGGGATCTCCAGCTCCACCACCACGCCGCCCGAGCGCGCCGCGCGCAGCTCGAAGCGATGATCCGCGCCGTAGAGCTGGCGCAGGCGCTCACTGGCGTTGCGCAGCCCGATACCCTCGCGCCGCTCGCTCGCTTCCGGCTGCGGCCGCGGGCGCAGCCCCACGCCGTCATCCTCCACGCGCAGCACGAGCCGGTCGCCCAATCGCTCGGCGCTCACCAGCACCGCGCCCGGCGCCGGACGCACGGAGAGTCCGTGGCGGATGGCGTTCTCCACCAGCGGTTGCAGGATGAGGTGCGGCACCAGCGCCTGCCGTACCGAGGGGGGCACCTCCATGCCGACCTGAAGCCAGTCCGAGAAACGGATGCGCTGGATGTCGAGGTACGGCGAGAGTGCGGCCAGCTCCTCCTCCAGCGTCACCTCATCGCGTCCCGAGCGCTCCAGCGACACGGCCAGCAGCGCATGCAGGCGGCGCAGCATGCGCTCGGCGGTCACCGGCGACTCGTGCGCCAGTTCGGAGATCGCGTTGAGCGCGTTGAAGAGGAAGTGCGGCTGCAGCTGCAGCTCCAGGTATTGCAGCTGCGCGCGCGCGAGCTGCGCCTCCAGCAGGTGCGCGCGCACCGTGCGGTCCACGTAGCGACGGCGCACCACCAGTGCGTGCCCCACCACCACGAGCGAGGCGTAGGTGAAGAGCCACACGTCGAACCAGTAGAACACCATGGGGACGTAGGGCTCCGGCGACCACGCGGCAAAGCGCGCCATGCTGGCGCGCAGGATCGCGGTGAGAAGCGCCGAGCAGGCGACGACGGCGCCGGTGTGCGAGGCGAGGCTGACCAGCCACCCCACGCGAGCCGGCGCGACGCGTCGCGTGAGCCGGAAGACCAGCGGAGTGAGCGCCGCCCAGGTCGCGGCGACCGCCATCGCGGTGGGAAGCGTCCAGAGGAGGGCGCGCGTCGGCTCGCGCACCGTGGCCGACCAGACGACCCCGTACAGGACGCCGAAGACGGCCCACGCCCCAGCCACGACGAGCCAGAACGGGGGAGGGGCCGAGCGGATGGAACGGTTGGAGGCGGCGACCATGCGAGGAGGAGGACGCAGCGCGAAGGCCCCCGACGGTGTGGCAGGGGGCGGCGGCGTGTCCTCCAACAAACGCGTGGGCGGGGGAGTCTCCAAGTCGCGCGGGACGAGTCGAACGAGGAGCGGCACGAGGCGAGCCGTCCGTACCGTT
>CAZVDJ010000774.1:0-2491 GCA_964626245.1 uncultured Gemmatimonadaceae bacterium | reverse complement strand
GACGACAGGGATGCCCGCATCCTGTGGGCGATCATCGAGAAGGTCGAGGGCGGCCCGGTGGGCGTCGGCTCGATCGCCGCGGCGGTCGCCGAGGATGCCGGGACGATCGAGGAAGTGTACGAGCCGTTCCTGGTGCAGAACGGCTTCCTGCAGCGCACGCCCCGCGGGCGCGTGGCCACGACCCTCGCCTACCGGCACTTCGGCTTCTCGCCGCCATCGTCCGACGCCCGCCAGCCCGAGCTCTTCTAGGGAATGGAACGGCGACAGAGCAATCACCACTTGAACGCAGGGACCTGACATGATCGTGGGAGTTCCTCGGGAACGCCTTCCCGGCGAGCGCCGGGTAGCGGCCACGCCCGATTCGGTGAAGCGGCTGCGAAAGCTCGGCTTCGAGGTGCGCATCGAACACGACGCGGGGTTGGCCGCCGGCTTCGACGACGCGGCCTACCAGGACGCCGGTGCCACGATCGACACGCTGGAGCCGGTGTGGGCGTGCGACGTCGTGGCCAAGATCCGTCCCCCGGCCGAGGAGGAGATCGCGCGGCTCCGCCCGTCGCAGACGATCATCAGCTACCTCTACCCTGCCTTCAACGGGGAAGTGGTCCAGCAGCTCGCCGCGCGCGGCGTGCATGCCATCGCGATGGACCAGGTCCCGCGGACTACACGCGCGCAGAAGGTCGACGCGCTCTCGTCCATGGGGAACCTCTCCGGCTATCGGGCGATCATCGAGGCGGTCAACGTGATGCAGCGCCCGCTGCGCGGACAGTCGACCGCGGCGGGCAAGATCCACCCGGCCAAGGTGCTCGTGATCGGCGCCGGCGTGGCGGGGCTGGCTGCGATCGGTGCGGCGCGCGCGCTCGGCGCCATCGTCCGTGCCTTCGACACGCGTCCCGCCGCGCGGGAGCAGGTGGTGTCCATGGGGGCCGACTTCCTCGAGGTCCACGTCGAGGAAGACGGCAGCGGTCAGGGCGGCTACGCGAAGGAGATGAGCCCCGCCTTCATCGAGGCCGAGATGGCGCTCTTCCTGGCGCAGGCCAGGGAGGTCGACATCATCGTGACCACGGCGCTCATCCCCGGGCGCAAGGCGCCCACCCTGATCACCAGCGAGATGGTGCGCGCGATGAAGCGCGGCTCGGTGATCGTCGACCTGGCCGCCGAGCAGGGAGGCAACTGCGAACTCACACAGCGCGATGCAGCGGTCGACGTGAATGGCGTGACCATCATCGGCTACACCGACCTCCCCTCGCGCATGGCCCAGCAGGCCTCGACGCTGTACGCCACCAACATCACGCACCTGCTGGAGGAGATGGGGGGCGCAGAGAAGTTCGCCGTCGCCGAGGACAACGACATCGTCCGCCCGATGACCGTGCTCAAGGCGGGGGAAATGAAGTGGCCACCGCCGGCGCCCGCGGTGGCGCCGGCGGCGCATGCGCCCGTTGCGGCACCCAAGGCACCGATCTACGGACACGAGCACGGCCCGCCAGAAGGAGGCGGTGGATCGGCCGCAGCAAGGTGGGGGCTCCTCGTGGCGGGGCTCGCCCTGCTCGGCATCGGCTACGCCGCACCGCCCACCTTCTTCACGCACTTCACTGTCTTCGTCCTCGCCTGCGTCATCGGCTACCAGGTCATCTGGAGCGTGACGCCGGCGCTGCACACACCGCTGATGAGCGTCACCAACGCCATCAGCGGCATCATCGTCATTGGCGGGATGCTGCAGGTGAAGGGCAGCTCCACCGCCTCGCTGCTCGGCCTCGCTGCCGTCGTCCTCGCGACGCTGAACGTGGCCGGCGGCTTTCTCGTCACGCAGCGCATGCTGAGGATGTTCCACCGGTGAGCGACTCCCTCCTCAACACGGCGTACATCGGCGCTGCGGTGCTCTTCATCCTGAGCCTCAAGGGGCTCTCGCACCAGGAGTCGGCTCGGCGCGGCAACCTGTACGGCGCCATCGGCATGGCGATCGCCGTGCTCGCCGTCGCCATCCAGGCACAGGTCATCACGTCGCCCCTGCTGATCGGGGCGATCATCGTGGCCAGTGCGATCGGCGCCGTCCTGGCGTCGCGCGTGCAGATGACCTCCATGCCGCAGCTCGTCGCCATCCTCCACTCGTTCGTCGGGGCGGCGGCCGTGCTGGTCGGCGTCTCGTCGCACCTGGAGCCGCAGGTGCAGCTGCAGGGCGCGGAACGGACAGTGCATGCCATCGAGACCGTCCTCGGTGTGTTCATCGGTGCGCTCACCTTCACCGGCTCGATCGTCGCATGGGGCAAGCTGCAGGGTGTGGTGCGCAGCAAGCCGCTGCTCCTGCCCGGGCGCCACCTGCTCAACCTGGCCATGCTGGCGGGCGCGCTCTGGCTCGGCGTCGTCTTCGTGCTGGACGGGCCGCAAGCCATGCAGGCGCTGCTCGTCAGAGAGGCCAACGCCGGGGTGATCGGGATTAACCTGGTCATGGCCATCGGCTGCGCCGACATGCCGGAGGTCGACTCGATGCTCAACA
>CAZVDJ010000773.1:0-2492 GCA_964626245.1 uncultured Gemmatimonadaceae bacterium | reverse complement strand
TTCGTGGCCGACACCCCGGCCGAGATGCGTGAGCAGGCGCAACGCCTGCTGGGCGACGAGGCGCTTGCGCGCGAACTCGGCGCCAACGCCCGCGCCTACGTTGCACGGCACTTCTCGCCCGATCGCTTTCGCGTGGAGTTCACGCGCGCGCTCCAGGAAGCGAGGAAGAAGTGGACCCGGCGACGGGGGCGAGCCGTCGCCCGGTGAGTGCGGGGATGTGCAGCTGGCCGTGGCTGCACGACGCCTTCAAGAGCAGGACGCGGAGGACACGGAGGGCACGCGGAGGTTCACGGAGCGACCACCCATCCATTGCAGTCCTCCGTGATCTCCGCGTGCCCTCCGCGCAACTCCGCGTCCCGCGCTTCAAGCACCCAACATCGCGCGCCAGGATATCTCCCCCACCTCTCGCCGCCCCCCCGCGCACGACGGTACCTTGGCGGCTCTGCACGCCGTGATCCCCACCCCGCGTCCAGCCCCGCCGCCATGCGCACGTCGCTCGCCTCTCGCACGCGCCAGCTCTCGCACCGCCTCGCCGGCACGACGCTCGCCGCCATCGCCGTCGTCACGACGTCATCGCGCGCGATCGCGCAGCCGCGCCCGGGCGACTTCACGCTGCCCGAGTACCGATTCGAGAGCGGTGAGGTGCTGCGCGACCTCAAGCTCCACTACGTCACGTTAGGCACGCCGCGCCGCGACGCGAGCGGGGCTGTTTCGAATGCGGTCCTCATCCTGCACGGCACCGGCGGCACGGGAAGCCAGTTCCTGGGCGCCGGCTTTGCCGGGGAGTTGTACGGCGCGGGGCAGCCGCTCGACACGGTACGCTACTACGTCATCCTCCCCGACAACGTGGGGCACGGGCAGTCGAGCAAGCCGAGTGATGGCCTGCGCATGAAGTTCCCGCACTACGGCTACACCGACATGGTGAAGCTGCAGCAGCTGCTCCTGTCCAGGGGGCTCGGCGTCGAGCGTCCCTACATGATCATGGGCACCTCGATGGGGTGCATGCACGCCTGGGTGTGGGGGACGATCTTCCCCGACCGTCCGCGGTCACTCGTGCCGCTGGCCTGTGTCCCCGCGCAGATCGCCGGCCGCAACCGCATGATGCGCCGCATGATCATGGACGCCATCATGCAGGACCCCGACTGGAAGGGGGGCGACTACACCGCGCCCCCGCGCGGACTGCGCTCCGCCCTCGGCATGCTCTTCATGATGTCGTCGGCGCCGCTGGTGCAGCAGCGCCAGGCGCCCACGCGCGACGTGGCCGACTCGGTGATCCGCGCCTACCTGGACCAGCGCATGCGCACCACCGACGCCAACGACATGCTCTACCAGTTCGATGCATCCCGCGACTACGATCCGTCGCCGTGGCTCGAGCGCGTCGTTGCGCCGGTGCTGCATGTCAACTCGGCGGATGACCTGGTGAACCCGCCGGAGCTGGGGTTCATGGAGCGGCTCGCGCCGCGCGTGAAGCAGCTGCGCTTCGTCCTCATCCCCACCAGCGAGCGCACCCGCGGGCACGGGACGCACACCATGCCGGTGATCTGGGGCGACGAGTTGCGGCGTTTCATGGCTACGTTGCCGCCGGCGAATTGACCTCCGGGGACGATGAGTCGTCCCTGAGGTAATGCGCCGAGCTCTGCCATACCGTCCTCGCTACTACCGCGACCACCGAGACTACCGGAGGCCCCGCGCCGCCCGTCCTGCTCAGGACAGGGCGAGTGGTTCGCCGGCACCCGGTGAGGCGCCCCCACGCGGTGAGATTCCGGCGTGGCTGTGGACCGTGGTGGTGGGTGTGCTGCTGGCGGGGCTCGTCGCCCGCACGGTGGCGGCGCAGGACACGACGCTCGCCGTCGCCACGGTGGACAGCGCCTGGTCGCGCGTGACCGCCACGTACTACGACACGACCTTTCGCGGTCGCGACTGGCGTGGCGCGCGCGAGGTGGCGCGTGCCGAGGCGCGGCGCGCGCGCGATCGCGCCGGAGTGCGGCGCGCCGTGGAGTCGATGCTCGCGCAACTGGGCGAGTCGCACTTCGCCGTGATCCCCGCCGAGGCGGCGGAACGGTGGGCCGACGGCGCCGTGCCACCGGACTCGTTAGGTGAGGTGGGGGTGGACCTGCGCGCCGTGGACGGCGAGGTGGTGGTGGCGCGCGTGGCCCGCGGCTCGTCGGCCGAGCGCGGGGGGGTGCGCGCCGGATGGACGCTGGAACAGGTCGGCCCGCTCGTCGTGGCGGGCTTCCTGCGCGAGCGCCTGTCGGGGAGCGCGGGGACGTCGGGAGCGGCCCGGGGGGTGGCGCAGCTGCACGCCGTCCTCGCCTTGCAGTCCCGACTGGAAGGGGTGGTGGGGAGCCACGTGCGCCTGCGCCTGCGCGACGGGCGTGGTCGACAGGTGCAACTGGTGCTGCCGCGACAGGCAGTGGCAGCCGAGGTCGTGCGCTTCGGGCACCTCCCGCCGCAGGTGGTGCGCTTCGAGTCGGAGCGCTACGCCGACGAGC
>CAZVDJ010000772.1:0-2497 GCA_964626245.1 uncultured Gemmatimonadaceae bacterium | reverse complement strand
CATCGACGCTCCTCCATCGCTCCGGGTCGCCCGGGCTGGCCACCGCCGCGACGTTCGCTCGCGGCGGCAACCACCGGGTAGCGCAGGCCATCCACGAACACCGCGTCGAGCGTGGCGCCGTCGGCCAGCGCCTCGCCGCGCATCACCAGCAGGTTGGCGATCTTCCCCACCTCGATGGAGCCGAGTTGCGCCTCCACCCCCGCCGCCTCGGCGGCGCGAATGGTGAGCGCCTCGATGGCCGCCGTGCGCGGCAGTCCGGCGGCAATCGCCTTCTTCACGTTGGTCATGAACTCGCCGGGGCGCAGCCCGCCCGACGCGAGCGCGAAGGTGATTCCCGCCGCGCGCAGCGCTGCCGCGTTGCCCTCGATGAGCTTGCGCGCATCGGCCGCGCGGCGGGTGCTGTCGTCGGCGTCACGACGCTGGGCGCCGCGGTAGCTCCACCCGGTCACGGTGGTGGGATCGGGATAGTCCACCGTGACGACCGGAAGGCGTTCGCCCCTGAGCGCGTCGAGGGCGCGGAAGCCTTCCACTGCCCCAACCACCGACAGCTTGAGCTTGAACTCGTGTCCCAGCGCCACGGCGCGCCGGATCTCGTTCTCGTTGGCGGCGGCAATGAAGGTGGGGATCTCGCCCCGCACCACGGGGACCAGCGCCTCCAGGTCGGCGTCGTACGAGGGGCGCGCCACGCCGCGCGGGTTGGCCGCGGTGCGCGCCACCAGTTGCGCGTGTCGCTGCGCGTCGTACAGCGCCTGCCGCTGGTAGGCGATCACGCCTAACAAGCTGGTGGGATAGCGGCCGGGAACGGTCTGGTAACCCATGTGCAGCGCCACCGGCGACTTCACCGTCCAGCGCGTCGCGGTATCGTCGCGCAGCGGGATCAGCGCCGAGAGACCGCGAAAGAGCCCGCGCGGCGGCGCCACGAGCGCGGTCGTGATCCCGGCGTCGCGTGCGGCGCGCACCTCGGCCAGGGACGGTCGGATCTCGTCGGCCACCACGCGATCGGGCTCGAGCCCTACCGTGCGTGGCAGCGAGTCCACCGTTCCGGAAAAGCCGGCCAGCGGGTTCTGCTGCGGACGTGTGGACGGCGCCGGGAGGCCGATGGACGAGGTGAGGTCGATGAAGCCCGGGTAGACGGTGCGCCCCGCCAGGTCCAGGACGCGGGCGTCGGCCGGTGCGGTGACGTTCGGGCCCACGGCCTCGATGAGGCCGTCGCGGATGACGAGGGTACCGCGCTCGATGGTGCCGCGCGTGACCGTCTCGATGCGGGCGTTGGTGAGCGCCCAGGCGCGCCCCTGCGCCGCCGCCGACCTGGCGGATGGCGCGATGGCGCACAGGGCGGAAAGGCAGGCCAGCGCGATGACGCGGCCACTTCTCTGGCGTCGCATGCCGTTCACTCCACTCGGGTTGCGGGAACGGCGACGACGTTACGAACGGGACCCCTGCGGAGCAAGCGACGCGCGCCGGCCGCGCGCGATGCGGGCCACGGCCCGGCGTGCTGCTCAGTCGTGCGACGTGTCGTCCAGCACCTCGCGCACCTTGCGCGTGAGTGTGGCCGGCACGTAGGGCTTCTGCAGGAAGTTCGTCCCGGCCTCCAGCACGCCCTGGTGCACGATGGCGTTTCGCGTGTAGCCCGAGGCATAGAGCACCTTGGCCGCGGGGCGTTCCTGTCGCAGCCGCGCCACCAACTCCTTGCCTCCCATGCGTGGCATCACGACGTCGGTGACCACCAGGTGGATCTCCCCCACGTGGCCGTGGGCCAGCTCCAGCGCCTCCACGCCGTCGCGTGCCGCCAGAACGACGAACCCGTGCTCGGCGAGCGCGCGCGCCGCGATGGCGCGCACCTCATCGTCATCCTCCACCAGGAGCACCGTTTCCGAACCGCGCAGCGGTTGCTCGAGCACCGCCACGTCGACCGGCGTCGGCACCCCCGCTGCGCGCGGCAGGTAGACCTTGAACGTCGCCCCCTGCCCCGGCTCCGAGTACGCCCAGATGTGCCCTCCGGCCTGCTTCACGATCCCATAGCAGGTGGCCAGCCCCAGCCCCGTTCCCACTCCGCTGGGCTTGGTGGTGAAGAAGGGCTCGAAGATCATCGGCAGCGCCGAGGGCGCGATCCCTTCGCCGCTGTCGCTCACCGCCAGCAGCACGTACTCACCCGGCGCCACGTCGGCGTGCAGTGCCGCATAACCATCGTCCAACACGACGTTGCCGGTCTCGATGGTCAGCGTCCCGCCGCTGGGCATGGCGTCGCGCGCGTTCACCGCCAGGTTCACGAGCACCTGCTCCAGCTGCGTGGGGTCCACCTTCACCGGCCAGAGCCCCGCTTGCAGGGTGGTCGCCAGCTGCACCTGCTCGCCGAGCAGCCGCTGCAGCATGCGGTCCACCTGCCCCGTGAGGACGTTCAGGTCCACCACCTTGGGCTCGATCACCTGCCGCCGCGCAAAGGCCAGGAGCTGCGCCGTGAGCTCGGCGGCACGCGCCCCCGCGCGCTCGATGGCCG
>CAZVDJ010000771.1:0-2497 GCA_964626245.1 uncultured Gemmatimonadaceae bacterium | reverse complement strand
GCGCCGTGGCACGTGCACGACGTCGAGTTGCGGCTCGAGGACGGCGAGGTGCACGTGCGCCTCGCGCGGGAGGCCGCGTCACTCCATTGCCCACGCTGCGGCGCAGCGGCCCCCGGGTATGACACGCGCGAGCGGCGGTGGCGCCACTTGGACACGTGCCAGTACCGCACGCTCGTGATCGCGGACGTGCCGCGCGTGCGCTGCGCGACGCACGGCGTCGTGCAGATCGCGGTGCCGTGGGCCGACGCCGGCGCGCGCTTCACGGCCTTGTTCGAGGCGCTCGTGATCGACTGGCTCCACGAGGCCAGCCTGGCCGCCGTGGCGCGACGCCTGCACCTCAGCTGGGATGCAGTGGACGGCATCCAGCAGCGGGCCGTGGCCCGCGGGTTGGCGCGGCGGCCCGCGCTGCACCCGCAGCGGATCGGCGTGGACGAGACGTCGTTTCAGAAGCACCACGAGTATGTCACCGTCGTCTGCGATCTGGCGCGGGATACCGTGCTCTACGTGGCGGACGACCGGCGCGAAGGCAGTCTCGCGGCCTTCTATGCGCAGCTGGGGGTCGAGGGCTGTGCGGCCCTGAACGTCATCGCCATGGACATGTGGCGCCCCTACATCGCCGCGACGCGCGCGGCCGTCCCGGCGGCCGACGGCAAGATCGTGTTTGACAAGTTCCACGTGGCCCGGCTTCTGAGTATCGCGCTCGACAAGGTGCGCGCCACGGAACACCGGGCGCTCCGCCCTGCGGGGGCCAGCCCCTTGGCGGGGACCAAGTACCTGTGGCTCGCGAACGCGGACCGCATGGACGCCGCGCGCTGGCGGCAGTTTGCGGCGCTCCGCACGAGTACGCTCAAGACCGCGCGCGCGTGGGCACTCAAGGAGATGGCGATGGCGTGCTGGCAGTATGTCCGGCGCGCGTGGGCGGCGAAGGCCTGGGCCACCTGGTTCGCGTGGGCCGCCCGCTGTCGGCTCCCCGCGATGCAGACGGCGGCGCAGACGCTCCGGTCGTACCTCTGGGGCATCCTCAACGCGATCGTCTCCGGCGCAACGAATGCACGGGCCGAGGGCCTCAACGCGCGCATCCAGACCGTCAAGCGGCGCGCGTGCGGCTATCGCAACCGCGACCGCTTCCGCCATGCGATCTACTTCCATCTCGGCGGACTCGATCTCGCTCCCGAAACACTGTCGCACGCCCACTCGATTTCCTGAAGCGCCGAAAAACTTGCAGACAGGACCTTGGTTGCACTGGCCAGCGCTGTTTTGCGTCCCAACGCCACCGAACTGAATGCCCAACGCGTAGTATGGTCCGCCCGCCACTTCGCGTGCGAACACCGGACCTCCACTGTCTCCTTCACCCCATCCTCCCTGTGCCACTCGAGTCACGTTGGTAAAGAGAACCGTGCGTGTAGTCGTCGAGCCGATCGGCCAGAAGATGTTCGAGATCACCTGCGTCACCGGTAGATCGATGCTTCCGGTCGTGGTTCCCGTCTTGTAGCCTGACTTGTGAACCACGTTTCTTCCTTGTTGGATCAATTCCGGCGGAAGCACTCCCTCGATCGGGTACCAGCCGTTTATCGCCGAGGACCCGGGGGCGCCGGCCTGTCCTTCGTAGACCGACGTCCCAATACGGCGGTCTCCCACGACTCCAGTCACAAAAGTCGCCGCGACCGCATCAGCAGTAATGCAAAAGTCCTGAGTTCCCCCGCATGCGCTCCCCGCGGGCCAAGGTGGATTGGCCGCGACGACCGAGATTGCGCCCTCGACGCGCTGCGACTGGAACAGCGTGTCTCCAACGGCGCCGTTCACAGCTCGTAGCGTATTGGCCTGATGAGCCGTCAGCAGCATGTAGTCGACGCCGGACGCTGATCGGACCGTGTAACCATGACTCCCCACGCCATTCACCACTGGATTTGCGGCGCTCGCTGACACAATCCGAATACCACCACGTGTCGGGCGATAGCGATCGGTCCACGAACCCGATACGACGACAGGACCCTAGGTCACCAGCTCGAGCATCTCCGGGGGTGCTCCGACGACCTGGAGTAGCGTCGAGCTGCCGATGCGATCTGCGTCGGTTGCGAAGCCCACCTCGACGGAATTCCTCACGAGCGAGACGCCAACACCTGCCAGTCCAGGTACAGCTCCCCGCACAATTCGATTCTCCACAGCGATGAGCTCCGAGAGCGACCAGAGGGCTGGGACCAGACGGGCCGTCGCCGCACTCGCACCGAGACTCCTAACGCGAGGTTCCAGGCTTTGCCGGAGCAGTCTCGCGACTCGGGAGCGGGATCTTGCTGCCGCAGCTGTTGTGTCACCTCGCAGCAGGATGACGACCTTGTCGGTACTGTCGATGTAGAATCCGGCAAATCCAGGAACGAAGGCCTCAATTGCCAACATGTCATCCTGCAGTCCGCGCCTAGTAACTCCCGGCACGGCTTCAAGTAGTAGAAGCTATCTCACAAATGGTCTAGTGGCATAAAGCGCCCTCACATAGTACGTT
>CAZVDJ010000770.1:0-2498 GCA_964626245.1 uncultured Gemmatimonadaceae bacterium | reverse complement strand
GGCAATGGCCACCACCCACGCCGAATCGCCCGACACCGGGCGCGCGAGCAGGTAGCGCCCCATGGGGTCCATGCGCAGCTCGGTCACCAGGCCGGGCAGGCGCACCGACCCCTCGATGTCTTCCGCGTACCGGTCGACGACCTCGAGTCGCGGTCCTCCCTTGTTGGCCACGAAGATGCGATCGCCCGATGGCGTGGGGGCGATGGCCAGGATCTCGTCGTCCGCACGCAGCGTGGCCGTCTCCGCGAACTCACGCGGCCGAACGCTCACCAGTTGGCGCTTCACGGACAGGTAGAGCCGGTCGCCCATCGGCGTCGCCACCGCCCGCTCGGGACGCGGCACCTCCACCGAGTCGTCCAGCGCCTCGTCGGGCGGGCGCAGGCGCATCATCAACGACTTCTCGCCGCGGTCGACGAGCACCAGCAGTGTGCCGTCGATCAGCGGAACCAGGCGACGCACCTTGCCCGCGACGGGACGTTCCCAGTCACCGCTCGGCGTTAGGCGCACCAGGGCGTTGCGCGCGTTCATCCCGTAGATCGACCACCCGTCGACCGACGCGATCGACCCCAGCGCCGCGTCGCTGGCGGTGCGCGCCGTCCCGAGGCGCAGGTCCAGCCATCCCGCGTTGCCGTCCTTCGCCAGGAACGCGAGCACGCCATTCTCGCCGTCGAACGCCAGCACGCGCTCCAGCGCCGGCGTGGGTTGCTGCGACCGCCAGATCAGCGAGTCGAGCGCGGGATAGCGGTACGCGCGAACAATCCCACCGTCGCGCGGCATGCGCACGACGATGGGGTCCGGGCCGGTCGGGGGCTGGGCGCCGGTCGCTCCGGGGGAGGCGTCGCGATCACCGCGACTGCACGCACACACCGTGAGGGCCAGCGCCACCAAGGCGCGCACTCGCACGCGCGAAAAGTAGGAGCAGGAGGCGTGCGACGGGAGGACTTGCGCTACCAACCATCTGCGAGCCATCTCGCAGTTGCCGCCACGCGGAAGGGGGATGGCCCGTCGGCCACCCCCCTTTCGTCCTCTCGTCTTCTCGTCTTCTGCCCTAGAACGACTGCCCCAGCGTCCACATCCAGTACCCCTTCCGGTTGGGCCGGTCGAGCGGGATGGCGTAGTCCCACCGCACCAGCGCGAATCCGAAGAGGTTGAGCCGGATCCCCATGCCGTACGAGCGCAGGGCGTAACGCTGCTGGCCCTGGTCGTAGTTGTCGGGCTTGCGGAAGGAGATGTCCTGCCCCTTGGACCAGGCGATTCCGGCGTCGTAGAAGAAGAGACCGTCCACCGGCGGCAGCGAGATCGGGAGGAGCCCGAGGTCGAAGCGCCGCACGAGCGGGAAACGCATCTCCACGTTGGTGAACGCGACGCGCGTCCCGAGCAACTCGGTCGCCGAGCAGGCCGACTGGTCGTTCACCAGCCCCCCGCAGAACTGCGAGGTGAATTGCTCGCGGTCGTATCCGCGCACGAAGTCCGGACGCCCGATGTACTTGCGCGACACCACCGCCTCATCGGGGCCGATGGCCACGCTGGACTGGAAGCGCCAGGCGAAGGTCAGGAAGTTGAAGAGGATCGGGACGTAGCGACGATAGTCGGCCGTGTATTCCGTCCACTGCAACCCGCCCACCTGCGGCTCCACCTGGAAGCGGTAGCGGCGCCCGGTAATGGGGCCGGTGTAGCCGAAGAGCGTGTTGTCCGACACGTACGCCGCGTACGGCCCCACGTAGCTCAGGCTTCCCAGGTTCTTCACCGAGTCGGTGAGGAAGTCGGTGGCGAAGCCTGCCCCATAGTCGACGCCGCGCCGTACGTAGGCCACGGAGCGCGAGACGTTGTTCGCGTTCAACCCGAACTCGAAACGCGTGAACCGGTTGCGCGGCCGCATCCCGATCGCGAAGCCCTGACGGAAGATGAAGCGCGCGATTTCCAGCGACTGGATCGTGCGGCTCGACCCGTCACCCAGCGGCACCTCGTCGAAGCCGTTGAGGAAGAAGTACGGCGTCTGGGAGACGCCGGTGGTGTACTGCAGCCGGCTGGCCATGTTGGAGTAGGCGCCGTAGAAGAACGCCTCGCTCAGGCGGCCGTTGACCTGCCCGGCCAGCGCCAGCCGGTTGTTCCCCAGCATGTCACCCAGGATGATCGCCGTCCCGCCGAAGATCCCGCGCCCGAAGTTGTCCTGCGCGTAGCCGATGCTCGGCCGGGAGATGTACTCCGGCTGCAGCCCGGGCTTGTACTCGTAGGTGCGGAAGCGCGTGGTGTCGGGGAGGGCGAGCGAGGCGCTGTCGAGCATCTGCGCCACCGACACCGGCGCGTTGCCCGACCGCTCGCTCGCTCCCGGCACGTCGGCCGAGTTGCGAATCCCGGTCGCGGCACGATACACGGAGACCTGTCGTTCCTCGGTGCGCGCCGAGTCGGCGCGGCGCGCCGCCGCCTCGATGGCGCGCAGCATGTCGGCGGCATTCGCCGCCTGCGCGGCGCGCCGGATGGAGTCGGCGACCGCGGCG
>CAZVDJ010000769.1:0-2499 GCA_964626245.1 uncultured Gemmatimonadaceae bacterium | reverse complement strand
CGGGGTGATCGGGATTCACCTGGTCATGGCCATCGGCGGCGCCGACATGCCGGTGGTCGTCTCGATGCTCAACAGCTATTCCGGATGGGCGGCCTCGGCGGCGGGCTTCATGCTCAGCAACGACCTCCTCATCATCACCGGGGCGCTGGTCGGATCGTCAGGCGCAATCCTCAGCTACATCATGTGCCGCGCGATGAACCGTTCCTTCGTGTCGGTGATCCTCGGCGGATTCGGCGCCGAGGAGGGAGCCGCGCCCGCCGGCGGGGCCAAGGTGGAGGGCGAGATGGTCGCGGCCTCCGCCGAGGAAGTCGCCGAGCTGCTCAGGCAGGCGCGCTCGGTGATCATCGTCCCCGGCTACGGGATGGCGGTGGCGCACGCCCAGCATCCGCTGCGGCAGATCGTCGAGGTCCTGCGCAAGCAGGGCGCCACGGTCCGTTTCGCCATCCACCCCGTCGCCGGTCGCCTTCCGGGACACATGAATGTCCTCCTGGCCGAGGCGAATGTGCCGTACGACATCGTGCTGGAGATGGACGAGATCAACCAGGACTTCCCGGAGACCGACGTCGTGCTGGTCATCGGTGCCAACGACATCGTGAACCCCAGCGCGCTGGACGACCCCACCTCGCCCATTGCCGGCATGCCCGTCCTTCGCGCCTGGGACGCGGACAGCTGCGTGGTCTTCAAGCGCGGCCGCGGCGCCGGGTACGCGGGGGTGGAGAACCCGCTCTTCTACAAGCCCAAGACCCGCATGCTGTACGGCGACGCCAAGGCGTCGACCGATGCCCTCCTCAAGCTGCTCCAAGGCTGACCCCGACCTACCCGACCTCGGCCTTCGACTTCGACCTGCCGGAGTCGTCCATCGCCCAGTCACCCAGCGAGCGACGCGACGCGTCGCGCCTGATGGTGGTGGACCGCGCCTCCGGTTCGATCGCGCATCGCACCTTCGCGGAGCTGGCCGACCTGGTCCCGGCCGGCGACGTGCTGGTACGCAACACCACCCGGGTCATTCGCGCCCGGCTGCTGGGGCGGCGCGACTCCGGCGCCCCGGCCGAGGTGCTCCTCCTCAAGCCGCTGGGCGCGCACCGCTGGGAGGCGATGGTGCATCCGGGGGGCAAGCTGCGCCCCGGACGCGTGGTGCACGTGGCCCCCGGCTTCGACGTGCGCATCGACGAGGTCACGGCACGCCGCACGCGCGTGGTCACGCTGCAGTCGGCGCTCGGCGACGAGGCCGCCGTCGAGGCCCACGGGCACATTCCGCTCCCGCCCTACATCCATCGTGCCGACGCCGACGCGGACGTGGAGCGCTACCAGACGGTCTACGCCCGGGAGTCGGGGTCGGTCGCCGCCCCAACCGCCGGGCTGCACTTCACCCCGGCGCTCCTCGAGGCACTGTCGGCGCGCGGGGTGCAGCTGGCGGACGTCGTCCTGCACGTCGGCGCCGGCACGTTCAAGCCGGTGGAGGTGGATGACGTGGCGGCGCACGTGATGCACGAGGAGTGGTACCGCATCACCGACCGTACGGCGGCGCACCTCAACGCGGCGCGCGCGTCCGGGGGGCGCCTGTGGGCGGTGGGCACCACGACCGCGCGCACCCTGGAGACCAACGCCGACGCCGAGGGACGATTCCACGCCGCCGAGGGGGAGACGTCGATCCTCCTCTATCCGCCGTATCGCTTTCGCGGTGTGGACCACCTCATCACCAACTTCCACCTCCCGCGTTCCACCCTCCTCATGCTCGTGGCGGCGTTCGCCGGCTACGAACTGATCATGGAGGCCTACCGCACCGCCGTGCGGCAGGGTTACCGCTTCTACTCCTATGGCGATGCGATGGTCATCCTCTGAGCGGCGGGGTGCGCGCCGGGCGACGGGTCTCGCCGTGCTGCTGCTGGCGGCCTGTGTCACCACCACCACGCGCGCCTTCCTCCCCTCGCCGCAGAACCCGCGCTACACGGCGGTCTCCGCGGCCCCGGTCCTGGCCGAGTACGTGCGCCTGCAGTGTGCCGCGTTTCGCCAGGCGCAACGTGCCGATTCCGGCACTGCGCGGTTTGCCGTCGACACCGACAGCACCGGCCTCGCGACGCGGGCCGAGCTGGTGCGCGGCACCAGCGACGAGGTGCTGGACGGCGTCTTCGGCACTGTCGCGGCGCAGCTCACCTTCCCGCGCGACTCGGCCGGCGCCGCCCCGCGCGCGCGCCGCGTCCCGGTGGATATCGCGTGGCGCTGCGAGGGCGAGCGCGCCGTGGTGCAGCTCCGCCCCGCTCCGGCGCGCTGACGGTGAGCATCCCGCCGAGCGTCCCGCCGAGCACCGCGCCGGGCAGCGCGCCGGACAGCGCGCCTCCGGTCGCCGAGGCGCCTGCCGGCTTCGCGTTCGCGCATGTCGCGGCCGATGGCCGCGCGCGCGCGGCCCCGGTCACCACACCCCACGGCGACGTCGAGACCCCCCCCATCAAGCCGGTGGGGACGCGCGCGACCCTCAAGGCGCTCGACCCCCACGACCAC
>CAZVDJ010000768.1:0-2503 GCA_964626245.1 uncultured Gemmatimonadaceae bacterium | reverse complement strand
AGAGCGGGCGATGGGACTCGAACCCACGACGTCCAGCTTGGGAAGCTGGCATTCTACCAACTGAATTACGCCCGCAGGTGGAGGCGAAGAATAAGTGCGGGCTCATGGAGGGCGCAAGCGGGCGGCGTTCCTGGGCGCGCCTGGCGACGGCCCTGCGAAGACCGCCGGGGATTCGCTCACCAGCGCTAGTGCAACCTCACGAGAGAGCCGACACTCTGTCGCGCCACGGCACCACACTACTCGATCTCGTGAGCGAAACCCAATGCGCTGGTTTCACGATCTGCGGCTTCGCGCCAAGCTCCTCGTCGGCTTCTCCGCCGTTGTTGTGCTCCTGCTGGCCGTCGGCGTGACGAGTACCGTGAGTCTCGCGCGACTGGCGGCGGCCGATGAGTCGCTCTACTCCGAGATGACGGTGCCGATCGCGCAGGCCGGGGAGGCGCTGATCTACGTGCAGCGCGGGCGTGTGAACCTGCGCGACGCGGCCAACGCCGAGTCACCCGAGACCGCCGCGCCGTTCATCGAGCGAGCGAACCGCTTTCCGGTCGTTGCGGACTCCATCCTGAAGGAGTACGAGAAGACGCTGACCAGCGAAGCCGGACGCGCGAACTTCACCGCGTTCCGCAACGACTTCACGAAGTTCCGCGCGGCGCAGGAGGGCCTGGTCAAGGCCATCCAGGCCGGGGACCGCATCGGCGCCTACACGATCATGGCCGGCGACCTGAAGGAGGCGGAGGACGCGCTGATCGTGTCGTCCAGGGCGATGATCGACCAGAAGGTGACGCGCGCCGCCGAGGTGGCGGCCGGCAACTCCACCCTGCAGCAGCGCATCACGATCGCGATGATCGTCCTGGTGGCGCTGGGCGTCGCGCTCTCGCTGGGCATCGCGTTCACCGTGGCGGGCACGCTCTCCCGCGTGATCGGCACGATGGTACAGCGCGCGCAGCAGCTGCAGTCCATCTGCATCACCAACCTGTCCAACGCGCTGGATGCGCTGGCGGCCGGACGCCTCGACGTGCGCCCGGAGTACGGGACGCCGTTGTTGCAGCTCACGACCAGGGACGAGCTGGGGGACCTCGGGCGCGAGCTCGATGGCATCATCACCAAGAGCGTCGCGTCGATCAAGAGTTATGATCGCGCCGCCGACACGCTGCAGTCGCTGGTGAAGGAGACGCAGGGGCTGGTGACGGCCGCGCGCGCCGGATCGCTCGCCGCCCGCGCCGATGCCGCTCGGTATGACGGGGGCTATCGCGAGCTGGGCGAGGGAATGAACGCCATGCTCGACGCCATCGCCGCTCCCATCAACGAGGCGGCCGACGTCCTGGCACGCGTGGCCGACCGGGACCTGTCCGCGCACATGACGGGCCGCTACCAGGGCGACTTCGATCGCATTCGCGAGGCGATCAATCGCGCGGTGTCCAACCTGAACCAGGCGCTGACCGAGGTGTCGTCGGCCGCCTCGCAGGTGGCCGGCGCGAGCGAGGAGATCTCGTCAGGCTCGCAGTCGCTGGCCGAGGGAGCGGGCGAACAGGCGAGTTCACTGGAGGAGGTGTCGGCGTCCATTCACGAGGTGTCGGCCACCGCGCGCACCAGCGCCGAGCGCGCCCAGTCGGCGCGGGCGGTCACCGACTCCGCCATGGCACAGGCCAGTGAGGGATTGCAGGAGGTGCAGCAGCTCGAGCGCGCCGTGACGGAGATCAAGGGATCGGCGCACGAGAGCGCCAAGATCGTCAAGACGATCGACGAGATTGCCTTCCAGACCAACCTGCTGGCGCTCAATGCCGCCGTGGAAGCGGCGCGCGCGGGAGACGCCGGACGGGGCTTCGCGGTGGTGGCAGAGGAAGTGCGAAGCCTGGCGATGCGTGCGGCGGAGGCGGCGCGCACGACGACCGACCTGATCAACGCCTCGGTGCGCGCGGCCGACGAGGGGGTGGCGCTCAACGCGCGCGTCCTGAAGCAGTTCAACGCCATCACGCACCACGTGGAAGCCGCGCGCGAAGCCATGGGCGAGATCGCGGCCGTGAGCGAGCAGCAGGCGGTCGGGCTGCACCAGATCAGCGCGGCGGTGGAGCAGATCAACCTGGTCACGCAGCGCGTGGCGGCCAACGCGGAGGAGGCGTCGGCCACGTCGGTGGAGCTTTCGAGCCAGGCCATGCAGCTGCAGGAGCTGGTGCACGCGTTCCAGCTGGACGGCGAGGAGCGCGCGCCGGGGCACGGTGCGCGGCCGTCGGCGCTGGAGGCGCTGCCGCGTGCCGTGGCGGGCCGGCCCACCGGGCGGCCACGCGGCGCGCACCAACCCGCGAGTCGTTAGGCGCGGCGTCGCCCGCCCATCGCCTGACGTGCCGATTCGCCCATCCTGCGGGCGTGCGGCAGGAGGCGCCCGGCACGACGAAGGCCCGTCCTGGTGGACGGGCCTTCGTCGTATCCTGCCGAGATGGGTGCTGCGTTTCCAGAGCCAGCGGTCGGGATTGAACCGACGACCGCCCGATTACGAATCGGGTGCTCT
>CAZVDJ010000767.1:0-2508 GCA_964626245.1 uncultured Gemmatimonadaceae bacterium | reverse complement strand
TCGGCCAGCACGATCTGCGCGAGCACGACGTTGGTGCCGTTGGTGAAGGCGCCGGTGATGAGTCCCGTGCGGTCGATCGAGAAGTTCTGCAGCTGGCCGGCCTCGTAGCCGTCCTGGTCCTTGAGCACCGCGGTGTTGGTGCCGGCAAACGACGTGATGCCGTTCACCGTGCCGCCGCCCAGGTCGAGCGTGATGCTCACCGGATCGGCGCCGGCCGGCGTGAAGCCGATGACCGGGGGCGAGGTGGGGGCGGCCGCGGTCAGGTTGCCGTTGGTGCCGAAGGTCAGCGTCTGCGGCGTGGAGTTGGGCGGGGTGAAGCCGACCGGCAGGTTGGTCCCGTCGATCTGCCAGGTCCACGTGTCGGCCGCCGTCTTCCAGAACTGCAGCTTGAGGTCGTGCTGGTTGCCGAGCGAGTCGTAGACGGTGATGGAGCTCTCCGTCCACGAGTCCTTGTTGAGCGGGTCGGCACGACCGGTGGCGTCAAAGGTGCCGGTGAAGACCGGTGCGCTCGCATCGAGGTTGCCGGCGAGCTTGGCTTCCGTCGTCGCCTTGGCGGCCGTCTTCTGGCCCACCGGAAGGACGATGTTCTGCACGCCGTCGAGGAAGACGCCGTTCTCGGCCATGCGCCCCTGCACCACGAAGCCGTTGGTCGGCGCGACGAGCTGGCCGTCGGCGTCCAACTGGAAGTTGCCGGAGCGCGTGTAGTAGTTCTGCGTCCCCTTCTTCACGACGAAGAACGAGTCGCCCTGGATGGCCAGGTCGGTGTTGAGGCCGGTCGTCTCCAGGTTGCCCTGGTTGAACATCATGTCGACCGAGCCGATCTGCATGCCAAGGCCGACCTGGATCGGGTTGATGCCGCCAAGGTCGCCGGGCGGACGGCTGGCGCCCTGCAGCAGCTGGGCGAAGCCTTCCTTGAACGTCACGCGGCCAGCCTTGAAGGCGACCGTGTTGACGTTGGAGATGTTGTTGCCGATCACGTCCATGCGCACCTGGTGGTTGCGCAGGCCGGACACGCCGGAAAAGAGCGAACGCATCATGGGAGGGTGGTCCTGGGAGGGAGGGGATTCGTTAGGCGAGGATCTTGACGATCGCGTTGAACGCGATGGAGAGCTTCCCCATCGTGAGCAGCGCGTTGCCATCCTGCCCGTAGGTCAGGCCGTCGACCGTCCCGACGGCATAGGTCTGCTGCGGCACGTCCTTGCCGTCGGTGCCGGCTACGTCGATGCGCACCTGGTACACGCCGTTCGCCTTGAGGCCCGTCGCGGCCGCCCCCAGGTCGAACGCCTGCATGGTCCCGGTTCCGATGTAGCCGAGCGACCGTGATCCGACCTCCCTGCCGGATTGGTCGAGCAGCGTGAGCTTGGCCACGCCGCTCGTCGTGATGTCCGCGTAGACCTTCCCGCCCACGACGCCGTCGGCGTCCGCAGTGAGGATGATCTTGTCGGTGTCCACCACCACGCTCTTGCCAATGGCGCCCATGGCGGCGCTATTGTTGATCACCTGCGCCAGGGCGTTGAACTGCCCCTGCTGGTTCGCCAGCTGCTCGTTGATGTTGAGCAGCTGTTCCAACCCCGAGAACTGCGCGAGGTCGGACGCCATCTCCTTGCCGTCCATGGGATCCAGCGGATCCTGGTAGCGGAGCTGGGTGGTGAGGAGCTTGAGGAACTCGTTCTTCCCCATCTGGCCACCGGGGGCGCGCATCGTCGCGGACGCGAGCGATGTCGAGCCGTTGGTGGTCTGGACCGGACTGGTCACTGTCTGCCTTCCTTGCCGTCACGGCGCTGCCGCGACCGCTGCTGGTCCGTGCCCTCGCGCTCGTGCGAGCCGCGGGGCGGGTTTCGCGAATCCCTCGCGGTGGAACCACCGCCATCCGATGCGGTGGCTGATGCGGCGCGCGCCAGGTCGCGCTCGGCCGGGGCGGCCGAGGCGGTGAGCGTGGCAACATCCGAATTGCGGCTGGCGGAGCGCACGATGAGCCCCTCGCCCTCCAGCCCCTGCCGCTGCAGCGCTTCCTGCAGCTCCGGCACGTGCGCGCGCAGCTGCTCCGCGGCCCGTGCGTCGGCGACGTCGAGCGTCGCCCCGATCGTTCGTCCGCGCATGTCGATGCGGATGCGATCCTCGCCCCCCTCGGGGTTGTCGAGGCGCAGCAGCACCGACGACAGCGGACGTTCGCTTCCCGCCTCCTGCAACCGCAGGACACGGGCAATGCGCTCCGTCGCGTCGGACCGGGCGAGCCCGGCCACCGGCGACGCATCCCGTTCACCGGCCTCGCCGCGCGGTCCGGTCGACGCGAGGATCTCGCGCGCCATCTCCATCGGCGTCCGTTCGCCCTCTCCCGGTCGCGCCGAGATCGGCAGGGCGTGCACGCCGCGATCGTCGCGCGCCTCGCGCCCGTCACCGCCGCGCTCACGCGACGACCCTCTATCGCCGGTGCTGGCGCCGCTTCCCGCCGGCGCTCCCTGCGCGGCGATTACGTGGCCCGGCATCTGCGTCCCGGGTGCGCCGGGG
>CAZVDJ010000766.1:0-2519 GCA_964626245.1 uncultured Gemmatimonadaceae bacterium | reverse complement strand
GGGCGACCGTGTCTTCTACTTCACCACCTGCGGCTGGATGATGTGGAACTGGCTGGTGAGCGCGCTGGCCAGCGGGGCGACGATCGTGCTGTATGACGGCGCGCCGGGGGCGCGCCTCGGGACGGGAGACGGGAGACGGGAGACGGGAGGGAAGGGGGCGACCGCTCGGGCGCTGCTGTGGACGATGGCGGAGGCGGAGCGGGTGACGGTGTTCGGAGTGAGTGCGAAGTACCTGGCGCTCGCCGAGAAGGAAGGGGTGGTGCCGGGACGCGACCACGACCTGTCGGCGTTGCGGCTGGTCCTCTCCACGGGAAGCCCGCTCGCCCTGCCGTCGTTCGACTACGTCTACCGCGACATCAAGCGCGACGTGCAGCTCAGCTCCATCTCGGGCGGCACCGACATCATCTCCTGCTTCGTCCTGGGCAACCCGGCGGGCCCGGTGTGGCGCGGGGAGTTGCAGGTGGCGGGTCTGGGAATGGCGGTAGAGGTGTACGGTGACGACGGGACTCCCGTGCGCGAGGGCCCGGGGGAGCTGGTCTGCACCCGGCCGTTCCCCTCCATGCCCGTGGCCTTCTGGAACGACCCCGACGGCAGCAAGTACCGCTCGGCGTACTTCGACACGTATCCCGGCGTCTGGCGGCACGGCGACTGGGTGGAGCGCACCGCCAACGGCGGCTACGTGATCACCGGCCGCAGCGACGCCACGCTCAACCCGGGGGGCGTGCGCATCGGGACGGCGGAGATCTACCGGCAGGTGGAGCAGCTCCCCGAGATCGTCGAGAGCCTGGTGGTGGGGCAGGAGGTGGGCGGCGCGGAAGACCGCGACGTGCGCATCGTCCTGTTTGTCCGGCTGCGCGAGGGAGTCGCCCTGGACGATCCGCTGCGCCAGCGCATCGTCCAGCAGATCCGCGCCAACACCTCGCCGCACCACGTGCCCAGGGTGATCGCCGCGGTCCCCGACATTCCGCGCACCATCAGCGGCAAGATCACCGAGCTCGCCGTGCGGGACGTGATCCACGGGCGTCCGGTGAAGAACACCGACGCGCTGGCGAATCCCGAGGCGCTGGAGTGGTTCAGGAACCGGGCGGAGCTGGCGTAGCGGCGCTTCCGCACCAACCTGCGCCTCTCACCGGCCCTCGCGCGTGCGCGGCAGCCTGGGTGACTGGCGCGCCTCGATGCACTCGCGCACCCGCTGCGCGACCCGCTCCACCGCCGTGCGCAGCGCCTGCTCACGCTGCCGGGAAATGCGCACGAAGATCACGCGCGCCAGCCCGTATGCTCCCAGCGCCACGCCGGCAAAGACCGGGGCGGCGACGAGGAACATCCCCTTGGTGGCGGCCATCGTGATGCCGAACGCCGCGCCGCCGACGCCGCCCCCCACGCCGCCGGTGATCCCGCCATAGATCCCGCCCGTCGTCTGCGTCATGTCCTCGAAGCCGCGGATGATCGTGCGCCCCGCGCGCGTGGAGACCGAGAGCTGCAACTTGCGCTGCGAGGTGGGCGACACCTGCGACGTCCAGGTCACGCTGCGCCCGATCGAGTTCACGCTCCCCACGTCGCCGATGCTGCGGCGGATCTCCTCGGCCACGTCCTCCAGGTCCAGGTCGGACAGCTCGCCGGGGACGATCGCCTCGAACTCGAACTTCGACCGCGCCCCCGCCAGCGGGTTCACCGGCGCCTGCATCGCCGTCCCTTCCTGCACCAGCTGCGTAGGGCCGGCTGCCCCCACGCCGCGCTCGGCCAGGGCGCGCTCCACGTATCGGTCGCCGATCCCCGCATCGCGCGCCGCCAGGCGCACATCGTCCACCTTGTACCCCGAGGTGGCGCTCACCGGCGCCCGTGCGGCACCCGGCGGCGGGAAGTTGGGCGGCGGGGTGAGCTGTCCCGTCATCTCCTGCAGCAGCGCGGCCCGCTCCCAGATGGCGTGCGCCTCGGTGGGCGACACGATGACGTGCGAGGCCGCTGGTGCGTCGGCGGGAATCTCGCGCGACGCCGCGAGCAGCGCCGACACCACCGCGTCCGCGCTGTCGAAGCGCTCGGCGCGGCTCTTGGCGAGCAATCGGTCCACCACCGCAGCGAGCGGCGCCGGGACCGTGGGCGCCACGCTGCGCAGCGGCGGCGGCGGCTGCGTCACGTGCGCGACGAGCACGGCGGACGGCGTCTCGCTCTCGAACGGAAAGCGTCCCGTGAGCGCGAAGAAGGCCAGCACGCCCAGGGCATACAGGTCGGTACGCGCGTCCACCTCCTCACCCACCACCTGCTCGGGGCTCATGTAGAAGACGGTGCCGAGCACGGTTCCGGTCTGCGTGAGCGGCGCCGCCTGCGCCAGGCGCGCGATGCCGAAGTCGGTGACCATGGCGCGGCGGCCGCTGGCGTCGAGCAGGATGTTCTCCGCCTTCACGTCGCGGTGCACCACGCCGCGCTGGTGCGCGTAGCCTAACGCTGATGCGACCTCCACCAGCAAGGGGCACAGTTCGGCGGGGGCGTACGGGCCGTGCTCGCGCACGCGCTGGGCCATC
>CAZVDJ010000765.1:0-2520 GCA_964626245.1 uncultured Gemmatimonadaceae bacterium | reverse complement strand
AATCACGAGACGCGTGCCGCGGCGGCGACGGCGCGCGGGCCCGCCGCGTCGGCAACCCGTCGGTAGAGATGCAGCCACGCCTCGCCCACGGAGGCCCACACGTAGTGCTGCAGGCAGGCCGTGCGCGCCTGCGATGCGAGCGTCGCGGCGAGCCCGGGCTCGCCGAGCAGCCGCAGCATGGCCCGGGACATCGCTTCATCGTCGCCCGCGGGGACCATCAACCCGGTGACGCCGTCCTCCACGATGTAGGGAATGCCCCCCGCATCCGTGGTCACCACCGGGAGCCCGGCCGCGTACGCCTCGATGATCGAGCTCGGCATGTTGTCGATGTCGGGCGAGTTGAGGAAGACGTCGGCCGCGTCGTACAGGGCGGGCATCGCCGAGGGCTCCACGCGCCCCGTGAATTGCACGTGACGGAGCCCGAGTTCGCGCACCAGCGCCTCGAGCCGCGGCCGTTCGCTCCCCTCCCCCGCGACCACCAGCTCGGCGTCGGGGTACTGCGCCTGCACCCGCGCAAAGGCGCGGATGGTGCACGCCACGTTGTACAGCGACTCCAGGTTCCGGTTGGAGAGGAAGCGCGCGCGCACGCCTGGGCGTGCGCGAAACGGCAGGCGATCGATCTCCACGAAGTTGAAGATGGCGGTCGCGGCCAGGCCGTGCCGGCGGAACACATCCACCAGGTATCCCGACGGCACCGCGATGGCGTGGGCCAGCCGCGCGAACCACTTCGCCGACCGCCAGCGGGTGAGGTGATCGTCGGCCTCCCCGCTGTGGTAGTTGAGGATGACCCCCTTCCCGTACAGGCGCCCGACGAGCATGGCGGGGACCGGCGCCAGCAGGAACGACCAGTACGACGCCGAGAAGGCGTGCACCACGTCCACGCGGCGCAGTCGCACGAGGAGCGTGGCCACGTAGGCCACCGACGTCACGATCGTGCGGACATAGGTGATGCGCTGCAACCATCGCAGCGGTCCGGGAAGCCGCGGATTGACCGCGATGAACGAGACCGCGATCCCCGGCATTTCTCCAAAGCGCGAGAGCAGCCGGTCGAGCACGATCGACTGCCCGCCGACGATGTCCATCGAGGGGCCGACGAGGGCTACCCGCACCTCGGGGGAGGGGGAGACGCCGCCGCTCATTGCCCGATGTCGGCGCCGGCGCCGAGCCGCGTGCGGCGCGGCAGGAGGTCGGCCAGGCCACTCGACCAGGCCTCGAAGGTGAGGTCGGTGAGGTGCTCGGTGTCCACCAGGCGCGGCAGGAGGAGCGGCTCGCTCGAAACCGTCGCCATCCCCGGGTCGCACGTGGTGGCACTGTGTACGTCGGCATCGCGCAACCACGTCAGGTAGCGCCGACGATAGACCCCGCTCGGATAGCAGTAGTGCTTCGCAGGGCGCTGCGTCAGGCGCTCGAGACGGATCCGGTTCTCGTCGATCTCGCGCGAGAACTCCTGTGCCTCGTCCGGCGTGCGATGCCGGTGCGAGTGCATCTGGAAGTCGACACCGCGCGACGCCAGCATCGCGATCTCATCGGTGTTGAGGAGGTGCAGGACGCGGCGTCGCCGAAGATCGCCGATGTCGACGTCGAGGCGCTCGGCCAGCGCGTCCAGTCGCGCGTCCTTCTCGTCGGCATTCCACTCCTGAGCCCGCGCGTGCTGCAGGAGCATGGCGTGGATGCGCGCGCGCCCCGCGGCGTCCGAGAGGTCGCTCGCGCCGGCGCCCGGAATGAGCCCCTCCAGCGACACACGCGGGCGACGTCCCTTCCACAGCAGGTAGCTGGCAAAGGTGTCGAAGACCGGGCGGTTGAACTCCGAGTAGAACGTGGTCTGATAGACGGTGACCGGCAGCGACAGCTCGTCGAGCACCGGCCACGCGCGGGCCAGGAAGTCGAACGCACCGTCGTCCACCGTGATGGCCACCGCGGCGTTGGGCAGCGTTCCGTCGTACAGACGACGCACCCCCTCGTCGAGCGGCAGCACCTGGGAGTTCCGCGCCAGCGCCTGCATGCGACGCCTGAAGAGGTCCTGGCGCATGTAGAGCCACGGGTTCCACTCGTGCTCGTCGTCCAGCGACACGCCATGGTAACAAACGATCAGGAGCCGGCGACGACGCCAGCCGGATCGCGTGACCAGCGACATGACCCCGATGCCCTTGGCCACGCGAAAGATCCCCTGCTTCGTCGTGCCGATCAGGTTCATTCGGCCATCGGATGGGCGTGGAGAGCGCTCATGACCGAAACCTACCGACCCCACACGTCCCAGTCGCCCCGCAATCCGTTCAGCGTCGCCCGCAAGACGGCGCCCTGCATCGCGATCGCCATCGAGGCGGCCCGCCGCACGCGCGGCACGGCCGCGATCGCCACCGCTGCGCCCGCCGCCAGTGCCGCCCCGACCAGGAGCCCTTCAGCCGACCGCCCCCACCCCGTGCTCGTCGAGAGCCAGGCGGCCGCCGCGACGACGGACGCCAGCAGCAGGTACGGCGTCGCCAGTCGCAACAACTTGTGGAAGACGAACTGCAGCCAGAT
>CAZVDJ010000764.1:0-2522 GCA_964626245.1 uncultured Gemmatimonadaceae bacterium | reverse complement strand
AGATTCTTCGTGCCAAGGGATTGCGGGTATCGCGCATCGCGCGCGGATTGCCGGCGTGACCCTTGGTGCCGCCGTGCATGCCGCCTGTGCCGCGCCGTCGGCCGACCGCCCCGCGCACGATGCGTCGCTTGCCGCTCGGGTGAACGCCGTCATCGCACCGCTTGCGGAGACGCACGAGTTCAGCGGCGCCGTCGTCCTGGCCCGCGGCGACTCGGTGCTCTACGCGCGCGGCTTCGGGCTGGCCAACCAGGCGGCCGGTGACCCCTTCACCCCCGACACGCCGACCGACGCCGCGTCGATGGCCAAGACGTTCACCGCGGCCGCCCTCTGGCTGCTGGTGCACGAGGGGCGCGTGGCACTCGACACGCCGGTGGTGCGCTACGTCGCCGAGTACCCGCATCCCGCCACCACGGTGCGCCAGCTCGTCTGGCACAGCAACGGGCTCCCCGACAGCTACGAGTTCTTCGACCCGCACTTTGCCCCTGGCGAGGTGCGCACCACCGAGGGGCTGCTGCGCGTGGTGGCGCGCGAGCGCCCTGCGCCGTCGTTCCTGCCGGGAACGCAGTTCGAGTACTCCAGCCTGGGCTACGACGTCGCGGCGCTGCTCGTCGAGCGGGTGACCGGGCGTCGCTTCGCCGACGTCCTGGCCGAGCGCTTCTTCGCGCCGCTGGGGATGACGGCGAGCTTCGCGCGCCCCGCGCGCCTCGCCGACTGGCCCGGCGTGCGCACGATGGGGTACCGCTGGTCCGATTCGGCGTGGACCGTCTTCGACGTCTTCGACGGCGAGGCGTTCGTCGGCGGGTCCAACCTCTATCACTCGGCCAACGACCTCTCGCGCTGGGCGCGCGCCTTTGCGCTCGGGCGCGCGCTTCCCGCCGAGGTGATGGCGAAAGGGGAGGAGTGGATGACGATCAACGGCAAGGAGGTGCCGATCACGGCGCTCAACTGATATTGCGACGCGGCACGCGAGCGCTGCTACTACACGGGCGACCTCAACGCCTTCTACTCGTTCGCCTACTGGGACCGGGTGCGTGGCGAGTCGGTGGTGTACGTGAGCAACAGCGCCCTCCCCATGCGGCGGCGCGCCGAGCTGGCGCGGGCGCTGGTGGAGCTGCTCGCAGGGCGCGAGGCACCGCCGGGAGGGCCGTCAGCTGCCACGACGTTCGAGCGGTTCAGCGACTCGACGCGCGCGCGCGTGGCGGGCGAATACGAGGTGCCGGGGCTCGGCACGGTGCACCTGCGCTTGGCGGGCGCGCGCCTCGTGCTGCGGCGTGGCGAGGGACTGGAATTCGCGGTCTTTCCGGTGAGTCCCGAGGTGTTCTACGTCCCGGGGACCGACTGGTGGCTGTCGTTCAGCGGGGGGGTGCCGCCCGATTCGATGCAGGTGCGAACGGTGTTTGGCGACCACGTGGGACGGCGACGCTGACGGGGTTGGCGAGATCTCGCGACAGCGGTCAACAGGCGGGTAGCGGCGCAACAAGCGGGACGCGGAGGGGCACGGAGGCCTCGCGGAGCTACGCGGAGCGCAACACCAGGAGATGCGCTCCTCCGTGTTCTCCGCGGGACCTCCGCGCCCCTCCGTGTCCGGCTCCTGATCGAAGACGCTCGGGTGCCCTCAGCTCCACGAGGGCGCGTCCGGCAGCACCACCAGCGGCTTGCGCCCGCGCATCGCCCCCTCCAGGTGCAACAGCGCCAGCCCCACCCCCGCCGCCCCCTGCATCAATCCCGTCTGCGCCACCAGCAGTTGCGGCTGCACGCGATGCTCGGCCTGCACCCACTTCACCCCGTCGCCGTCGGCGGTGCCGCGCGCCACGGCGTCGTCCATCACCCGCTGCGCAAAGGCCAGGTGGCGCGCCTCACCGGTCACGGCGTGCATGGCGATGAAGTACTCCACCACGCCGCAACTCCCGCAGCACTGCGAGATGTTGTTCCAGTAGCCGGAGCGATCCGGATGCTCCTCCGGCACGCCGCTGTCGACGATCGCCTGTGCCAGGCGCGGGAGCATGGCCCGCCACTTCGCGTCGCCCGTGACGTCGGCCAGGCGATGGTACAGCCGCGCCGTCCCCGCCGGCCCGTGACACCAGCTGAGGTAGAAGAGCTGCTCGCCTCCGGGCTCGGAGTGGAAGATGCGCACGCCGTCGTTTGCCGTGCGCGTGGCAATCGATGCGAGGTACCGCTCGCCCGCGAGTGCGCCCTCCAGGAAGCGCCGCTCCCCCGTCTCCTGGAAGAGCGTGGCCAGCGTGTACGCAACGCCGCCCGCCCCGTGCGAAAAGTTGGGGTATCGCCGCGGCACGCTCGGCGAGATGGCCCACGTCAGTCCGGCGTCGCGTGGCATGGCCACCTCGAGCAGCCGGTCGCCCGCGCGCGCCGCATCGCGCCGCCAATCGGGCCACGCGCCGCCGTGGCGGTCGAGCCAGGCCAGCGTGAGCAGGATCCCGGCGCTCCCGGAGATGATGTCGGTGGAGGGATTCCACGCCGCCCCCTTGCCGGCAGGCGCAAGCGCCGAACGCAGGAGCGCCACC
>CAZVDJ010000763.1:0-2522 GCA_964626245.1 uncultured Gemmatimonadaceae bacterium | reverse complement strand
CCCGAAGCGCCCGGCCGCGGCGATCCCGCGGCGCAGCGCCTCCTTGGCCTCGTCGATCCTGCCTAACGCCTCGCACGCCTGTGCCAGACGTCCATACCCGTTCCCCTCGTCTTCGTGCCCCGCGAGGTACAGCCGCAGCTGCACCGCCGCCTCGTCCCACAGTTGCGCCTTCAGCAACTCGTTGGCGAGCCCGAACCGTGCCAGCGCGTTGTCGGGCGCGCGATCGACCATCGCGCGAAAGGTGTCCAGCCGGGAGGTGGTCATCGCTCCAACAGGGAGGCCAGGGCGGAGGCAATCCGCTCGGGAGCCTCCTCTGGCGTAAAGTGACGGATGTCCGGGACCACGTCGAGCGTCGCCCCGGGGATGGCTGCCGCGAGCCGCTCGCCGACGCTGCGCGCGAGGAAGGGATCCTCGCCCCCCCAGACGATGGCCGTCGGTGCCACCACATCCTTCAAGCGCGACTCCAGCGTCCGCGTTTCCGCCGCATCCATCGCCGACACGTGCCGTACCAGCTCCTCGCGTCCTCCCTCGGCCGTGAAGCGCCGAAGGTACTGGTCCACGGAGTGGGTGCCGCGTTCAGAGACGACGTAGCCGCGCAGGAGCTCCGCGCGCAGCACCGAGAGCAGCCAGGTCGCTGGCAAGTGACGCGTGAGCGGCATCGTGGCCCTGACAAGGCGCAACTCGCGGCCAGGCCAGGCGTCGAAGGCGATGGCATCGATCAGGCACAGGCGCGCCACGCGCGTGGGGTGACGCACCGCCAGCCACTGGGCAATTCCCCCACCCATGTCGTGCCCGACGAGGGTGGCGTAGTTGATGCCCAGCGCATCCAGGAGCCCGACGACGCGATCGGCGTGGCCGCGCAGCGAGAGATCCGCGTTCCCGGGCGGGTCGCTGCGCCCGTATCCCAGCAGGTCGACGACCACGACGCGATGCCCCTTGGGGACGAGCGGAACCACCTCACTCCACAGGTGGGACGACGTCGGGAAGCCATGGATGAACACGATCGGCTCACCCGCCCCGCGAACCCCCGCGGCGTAGTAGTAGAGCCGCATCCCTCCGACGTCGACGAACTCACCTCGCATGCGATGCCGGCGTGAACGCGGGAGTCGAGGGAGAAGTGGGAGGCATCCGAGGGGAGGGTGGCGCGGGCAAGTTGCAGGGGCCGGCGAGGATCGACAAGCGGAGGAAGCAGCTCTCGCTCCTCTGGCGGAGACGACTGAAAGCGGTATCGTTAGCCGACGCGCCTGACGTTGTGGCTGGTGCAGTGGCCTATTTCCATGTCGTTTAACGACTTGCGAGGTCGATGCCGCCTGTGAGCCTCTCCGAGCCCATGGACGATTCCCACAGCGAGACCGGCGGCGATTCCGCGGGGGCGCCGACGTTCGTCGCCGCACCGGAGGCGCCGCTTCACCACTTTCCCCTGAGCTGGATCCTCAGCAAGGCGACAGCGCCCGTGCAGTACCGGGCCATCCATGACGTCGCCCGGTTGATCGGGCTGCGCGACGTTACCCTCAAGCTTCCGCTCGCGCACTACGCCGGGTTGCGGCTCTCGATCGAGCAGGGGGCGGACGGGGTCTGGAACGGGCGCATGCTCACCATTCCGGGAGCGGAGGAGCGCCCCACCGAGCGCATCGGGACGATTCCCGCGGTGCACCGGCTGCTCGAACTCGGCTACCCGGGCGACCTCCCCTCGCTGGTGACCGCGCGACGTCCGCTCTTTCGGCTGCTCGCCGAGGACAACGACCCGTCGTACCTGTACGAGCTGGCGCCGACGTTTCGCGGCGCCGAAGGGCGTGCCTACGGACGGCTGCGCCTGCGTGAGGCGGCGGCCGCCGCGCTCGCGCATCTCGGCTACGAGCAGGACCCGCGGCTGCGCGGGTGCGCGAACCGGATGATGCAGCGGGTGCGCGACTTCCTGGAATCACCGCTCGCCCAGGACCCGTGGGTGCGGGTGGGGAACAAGTGGTCGGTGGCGCCGGAGGCGGCGCCGCCCACGCTGTCGTTCCTGGTGCTGCTGGCGCACATGCCGCACTATCGGCACGAGCACTTCGCCTTCCTGGAGCAGCTACGCGAGTATCTCACGCGACCGCCGCAGCACGGAGAGGCGGCGGCGCAGGTTGCGGGCGAACTCGTCGCAGCCCCGGAACTGGTGCTCGGCGATCCGTTGGCGGGGCGGGAGGGAGGCGAGCGCGACCTGCCCATGCGCCTCTTCTGGCTCGAGATCGTGGCGCGACTGGGGTGGCTGGAGCGTCAGGAGCAGTGGCGGCAGCAGTTCGAGCGGCTGACCGACGCCTGCGACCGCGATCGCGTGTGGCGGCCGGGGCGGGGAAAGGGGCCCGAGTCGCCGACCACGCCGCCCGCGTGGGCCGCCTGGCGGCTGGACGAACGATCGGACGCCGATGCGCTCGCCGCCGAGGTCACGATGCGACTGGGGGTCATCGCGCGCGCGGCCGGCCGTGAGGTCGTGCTCGCCTGACGAATCGCTGATCGCGGCACTCCCGCTGTAGGGGATCGGCGAGCCC
>CAZVDJ010000762.1:0-2523 GCA_964626245.1 uncultured Gemmatimonadaceae bacterium | reverse complement strand
GTCGCCAACGCCTACCGCGACGCGTTTGTCGCCCACGGGATGAAGCTGAGCGGCCTGTCGCCCGACGCGTCGCTGGTCGAGATCGTCGAGCTGGCCGACCATCCGTGGTTTGTCGGGTGCCAGTTCCACCCCGAGCTGCAGTCGCGTCCCACGCGCCCGCATCCGCTCTTCTCGGCGTTCGTCGCCGCCACCGTCACGCGCCGCCGCTCCCTGGCGCCGGCGACGAGCGATGCGGCGCTGGTCGAGGCGGCCGACTGATGGCGTTTTCCGGCTTCCCCTCCGACCGCCTCTTCCTGATCGCCGGCCCCTGCGTGCTGGAGGACGAGGCGCTCAACCTCCGCGTGGCCGAGCGCCTCGCGGCGCTCGCGCCCATGGTACCGGGCGGCATCGTCTACAAGGCGTCGTTTGACAAGGCCAACCGGTCCAATGCCGGTGCCGCCCGTGGGCCCGGCCTCGAGGAAGGGCTGGCCGCGCTGGCACGCGTGCGCGAGGTGAGCGGGCTCCCGCTCCTCACCGACGTGCACCTGCCGGAGCAGTGCGCCCCCGTGGGCCAGGTGGTCGACGTGCTGCAGATCCCGGCGTTCCTCTGCCGGCAGACCGACCTGCTGGAAGCCGCCGGCGCCACGGGACGCACCGTGAACATCAAGAAGGGACAGTGGATGCACCCCGAGGGGATGCGCGGCGCCGTCGAGAAGGTCGATGCCGCCCGCCCTCCCGCCAACGCTCCCGCCAACGCTCCCGCCTCCCGTCTCCCGTCCCCGGTCTTCCTCACCGCCACCACCGAGCGCGGCTCGTTCTTCGGCTACGGCGACCTGGTCGTCGACATGCGCGCCATTCCCCGCATGCGCGCCGCCACCGGCTGCCCGGTCATCTTCGACGGGACGCACAGCGTGCAGCAACCCGGCAAGGGCGAAGGCGGCGCCAGCGGCGGGCTGCGCGAGTTCATCCCCATGCTCACGCTGGCCGCTGTTGCAGCTGGCGTGGACGGGCTCTTCCTCGAGACCCACCCCGACCCCGACCGCGCCCCCAGCGACGGCCCCAACATGCTGCCGCTCGATGCGCTGGAAGGGGTGATCCGCCGGGCCGTGGCCGTGTGGGAGGCCCGCCGATGATCGGCTTCGGCGCACAGTCCGACGCTCCGTTCACCCCGGCCGGCGTCCCCTACATCAGCGAGGCCGACGCGCGCCGCGTGCGCTTCGTGGCGCTCGACGTCGACGGCGTCCTCACCGACGGCGGGATCTACCTCGGCGACGTGGGGGGCGCGCGCCACGAGAGCAAGCGCTACGACATCCAGGACGGCCTCGGGATCAAGATGCTCCAGCGGGCGGGGATCGTCGTGGCCATCATCACCGGACGCGTCTCCGAGAGCGTGGCGCTTCGCGCCGCGGAACTCGGCGTGGACGAGCTGGTGCAGGACGAGCACGCCCGGAAGCTCCCGGCGCTCACCCGCCTGATCGCCGCGCGCGGGATCGACGCCAGCGAGGTCGCATTCGTCGGCGACGACCTTCCGGACCTCGGCGTCATGCGCGTCGTGGGGATGCCGGTGGTCGTGGCCAACGGGACCGACGAGGTCTTTCGCATCGCCAAGGTGCGCCTGACGAGACGCGGCGGCGACGGCGCGGTGCGCGAGTTCGCCGAGCTGTTGCTGAAGGCACGCGGCGAGTGGGAGTCGCTGGTGGAGTGGTACGTCTCGTCGCGGGCGCAGGAGGAGGCGACATGACGGGCGTGGAGGCGATTGCCCTGGGCCGTCGCGTCATCCGCCTCGAGACCGAGGCGCTGGCCGAGGTGGAACGCCGGCTGGATGACGGCTTCGCGCGGGCGGTGGACCTCATCGCCACGTCGGGCGGCCGGGTGCTCGTCTCCGGGGTGGGGAAGTCGGGGTTGATCGGGCGGAAGATCGCGGCCACACTCACCTCCACCGGCACGCCCGCGACCTTCCTCCACCCGACCGAGGGACTGCATGGCGACCTGGGGATGGTCGGGAGCCACGACGTCGTGATCCTCCTGTCCAAGAGCGGCGAGAGCGAGGAGGTCCTCACCCTCCTCGCCCACCTCAAGCGCTTCGGCGTCCGGACCATCGCCCTCACCGGCAACCGCGAGTCATCGCTGGCCCGCGAATGCGACGCCACGCTGGACGCATGGGTGCGTGAGGAGGCGTGCCCCCACGACCTGGCCCCCACCACGAGCACCACCGCCGCGCTCGCGTTAGGCGATGCGCTCGCCGTGGTGATCCTGGAACGCAAGGGGTTCCGGCGGGAGGACTTCGCGCGCTTCCACCCCGGGGGGTCGCTGGGCCGCAAGCTCCTCATGCGCGTGCGCGACCTCATGGAGCGCGAGCGCCTGCCGCTCCTCCCGCCCGACGCCACCATGCGACAGGTCGCCGTGGTCCTGGCCGAGCGCCGCGGCATCGCCGCCGCCGTCGACGACGACGGCCGGTTGCAGGGGGTCTTCACCGCAGGCGACTTCACCCGCCTGATGGACCGCGAGGGCGACCCCTTCAGCGTCCCGCTGGCCCGCGTGATG
>CAZVDJ010000761.1:0-2527 GCA_964626245.1 uncultured Gemmatimonadaceae bacterium | reverse complement strand
ACGTCGAGGCCGTCATGCGCGGGTCGCAGGTTGCTGAAGTGAAAGCCGGTCAACAGCCGCACCAGCGGATTGGCCGCGCCGTACACGGCGCGCGCGTAGAGATCGCCGGCGCCCGCGAACGACCACAGCGCGAACAGCGCCGCGGCGAGGGCGAAGAATCTAAGCAGAAATCCGGCCGACGGTCGCACGGCGCACCTGCTCGGTCCACACGGCAAAGGATCGGCGCGGCGACAGGTGGTCGGGGTCGTCGCCCTCCACTGCCTTGTTGGGGTTGCCGGCCCACCGCACGGTTTGCACCTGCTCGCGCCGGAACCACATCAGGTAGTCAAGCCTGGTGGGCGTGATACGGAGGGCAAGGACGCCGCTGGCGACGGAGACGAGACGCGCAAACGCCGGCTCGCGCTTTGTCAGCGCCGCCGAGTGAAAGACGGGGCCCGATGACTGCTCGGCGATCCACGCCGCGAGCCGCGAGAGCTCTTCCGTGGAGGGGACCACACCGAAGGTCAGGACCTGTCCTTCATACAGCAGGGCACCGCCCGTGGCGCCCAACGTGGCCATCAGCCCGCGCAGCACGCCGAACAGCGCCTCGTGCCAGTCACCCGACGCGGAGGCCGTCTCCACCATCTGCCGCTCCAGCTGCGGCACGGTGAGGATGGAGTGCGCGACGGCGTTGGCGTCGAGCGCGGCCAGGCGCGTGGAGAAGACCTCCGAGAGCAGCTCGCACGCGGCGCGCAGCTCGTAGGGGAGTCGCCGCGGGGAGTAGTGATGGCAGGCGATGAGCCCCCACAGCTGCCCGTCCTTGGTGAGCGACGTGACCAAGGTCCCCGTCACCCCCATGTTGCGCAGGTACTGGATGTGGATGGGTGACAGCGACCGCAGGTACGACATGGAGAGATCCAGGTCGGTCCCGGTTCGCGGCGAGAGGCGTGGCACGACGGGGACAGCGGCGTAGCCCGTGTCGGCCAGCAGGCGCACGCGGTTGCGCAGGTACAGTTCGCGCGCGCGCTGCGGGATGTCGGACGACGGATAGTGCAGGCCCAGGAAGGGCTCGAGCGACTCGTCCCGGGCTTCTGCCACCACCTCGCCGTGGCCGTCCGCATCGAATCGGTAGACCATGACGCGGTCGTAGCCGATGAGGGCGCGCACCTCGCGCGCCGTCACTTCGCACAGGCGCTCCACCGACGGCGCGGCCGCGAACTGCGTGATGACCGAGGGCAGGTGCCGCGACATTTCGCCGGGCGCCCAGGCAAAGGCCGTGGGGTCGACCTGCTCCAGCTCGACGATGACCCCCTGATCGGGGACGAGGTGCAGCATCCCCTCGAGCTCCAGGCTTTCTCCGGGCCGCTCCAGCCGGCACTGCAGCGGCTGGCCGCGCTCGGGGGTGGCGAGCGGGAGGAGTGGGGCGATGGCGGCGCCCACGGCCGGGGCGATGTCGGCCAGCGGGCGGCCCAGGACGTCGTCGAGCGACGAGCCGAGGAGGGCAGCGACGTTCGCGCTGGCCTGCAGGACGTGCGTCGTATCGGCGTCGAGGACCAGCAGGACGCCGTGCGGCTGGATCGAGCCTGCGAGGTGGATGAGTTCCCGCTCGCAGTTGGTGAGGTCCGCTGTGCCGAATGCCGGCTGGCTCAGTGAATCGCTCATGGGGCGGTCAAGCTACACCGGGTGACGGGAGCGGCTAGGAGTCGGCGGAGCGAATATTCCGGCATCGCTCGACCCGGATAGTCAGAAGGCGCCGCGCCCTCGTCGTGAGGGAGCGTCGCCGCGGTCCGCGCGCCGCGCGCCGCGCTATCGTGCACGCGACGCCAGGACGCGTGCCACGTCGTGCACCGAGACGCCGATCGCGGCGAGTGCGACGAGGGTGTGGTAGATGACGTCGCCCCCTTCTTCCGCCGCGCGCTCGCGGTCCTGGTCGGCGCAGGCGACGGCGAGTTCACTCGCTTCCTCACCGAGTTTCTTGAGCCGGAGGTTGCGATCGATGAGCAGGCGCTGCGTGTAGCTCGGCGCGATGCCGTGGGGGAGGGGGAGCGCCGCCTGGCGTTCGGCGATGATGCCGGCGAGCTGCCGCAGGGCGTGGTCCGGATCGGCGTGCGGGGAGGCGTGCGGGGAGGCGCGTGGGGAGGGGATGGTACGGGAGGGGATGAAATGGTGAGGGAGGTCGGTCATTGAGGGGGCAGATTCTGTTATCGGGGGGGGCCCCCCATCGCGCACCGCGTCTTCGACTCGCGCATCACTCGGCGCGTCGGCGTTGGCGTCACTCCGCGAATCGGCCCGCGCGCTGCTCTCCACATCGGCGTGCGCGTCGCCCCGCTCCCCACCCCGCTCCCCGCCCCGCGCTTCGTCGCGCCCTCCTCCCCCCTCCCGGCCCCGCCCCATCGCTCCCCGCACCGCCACCTCACTCCGGTCGACGGCACCCCCCCCTCCCGTCTCCCGACGCCCGGCTACCGGCCCCCCGCCAAAACAACGCTGCGCCCCCGGATGGCACGCCGGCCCAGCCGGCCGCACCCGCGCCAGCCGCGCAACGCCAACA
>CAZVDJ010000760.1:0-2529 GCA_964626245.1 uncultured Gemmatimonadaceae bacterium | reverse complement strand
CGATCGGGCAGAAAGTCCGAAACGACCCAAGTGATTGGTGGAACACGACATGCCTCTTTTGGCCGTCGGCGGTCCCGGGTGTCGTGCGGAATGGGTGCGATGGACACGCCTCCTCAACCCCCTCTCTTCACCGATTCCCACCATGCGTCTCCACAAGACCTGGCGGCATCTCCGCCTCCTCGCCGTTACGGCCCTCGCCGCAGTTGCGGGATGCGGCGTGGACCGGCCCACCGGCCCGGCGGCGCTTGCACCGTCGTCGCCGAACCAGTCGCTCATTGGCGGGCTGTCGGCGCTGCGCCCGCTGCAGCGTCGCGTTCCCCTGCCCGATGACATCGTCGTCACCGCCGTGATCGGGGTGAACGGCGGCTCGATCGAGATCCCGCGCGCCGGCTTCGAGCTCGTCGTGCCGCCCGGCGCCATCTCGGCGCCCACGACCTTCCGCGTCAAGGCGCTCGAAGGATCGGCGATCGCGTACGAGTTCGAGCCGCACGGCGTCACCTTCCAGCGCGAACTCCGCGCGACCCAGGACCTGTCGCACGCCCGAAACGTCCTCGCGCTGGCACCGCTGCTCAAGGCGGGCTACTTCGCCGACCGGGGGCAGATCGGCGCCAACGGCCTGTTGGCGCTCGTCTCGGAGATCCTCCCCGGGGTCGTGGACCTTCGCCTCACGCGCTTCCGCTGGGGCATTCCCCACTTCTCCGGCTACATCGTGGCCTGGTAGGCGGCGCCGTTCACCGGCACCACACGTGGGCGGCGGGCGGTTGCGCTGGAGCAGCCGCCCGTCGTGCGTCGAGGGCGGAAACGGGGGATGTCGCTTGCTCGTCCAGAGCAGGCCACCATGCCCACCTCCCTGCACGGTTCACGCGCCGTCTCCGACGAGTCGCCGGACGCCCAGTTGCGGGAGTCCGGCGCCGTGGCGTTCGACCTGGTGTCTCGCGCGGAGGGCGAGGAGCGCCAGGGGAGGCGCGCCGTGGCGCGCTCGCTCTACGAGCAGGCGCTGACGCGTGGCGGTCGATCGCTCTCGGCGGAACAGGCGGTCGACGCGCTGTGCGGGATCGCGCGCACCTGGCAGCTGGACGCCGACTCCTCGGCGGCGCTGGACACGCTGACCGTCGCCGAGCACCTGGCGAGCGCGGCCTCGCTGGACGGGGCCCTGGGGCGCGTGCTCAATGTGCGCGCCGTGGTGCACTGGCAGCAGGGCGACCTGGACGCAGCCGATGCGCTCTACGTCTCGGCCAATCGCTGTGCCACGCGCGCCGGCGACGGGCGCCTGGCGGCGATGACGTCGCAGAACCGTGGGATCATCGCCAATGTGCGGGGCGACCTTCCGCAGGCGCTTGGGCACTATCGCGACAGCCTGGCCGCCTACCGGCGCCTGGGGGTCACGCGCGAGGTATGCGGGGCACTGAACAACCTGGGGATGCTGCACACCGACCTTGGGGAGTGGCGCGAGGCGGCGCTGGCCTATGGCGAGGCGTTGCAACTGGCGGAAGCCGAGGGCGAGGATGGGGCGCGCCTGCTGATCCTGGTGAACCAGGCCGAGCTGGCGCTGGCGCGCGGCGACGTGGACGAGGCGCGCGCCATCTGCGCCCGCGCACTCCCGCTGGCCCGGTCGCAGGGTGACGAGCGCGCCGAAGGGGAGCTGCGCAAGCACCTGGGGGTCATTGCCCGCGAGACGGGCCACCACAGCCGCGCCGAGCGGCAGTTCGCCATGGGCGAACGCCTGGCGGCCAGGCGACAGGACGTGCTGCTGCAGGCCGAACTCGCGCGCGAGAACGCCGAGCTGCTGGGGCGCCTGGGACGCTTTCGCGAGACGGTGCACAGCCTCAATCGGTCGCACCAGCTCTTTGGCCAGCTGCGCGCGCGCCGCGACCTGGCCGACCTGGATCGCCGCACTTCGCGCCTGGAAGTCGGCTTCCTGGAAGTGGTGCGGCGATGGGGTGAGTCGATCGAATCGAAGGACGCCTACACGCAAGGGCACTGCGTACGCGTGGCTGACCTGTCGTGCGCGCTGGCGCGCCGCGTAGGCTTTGACGCGCGCCGCATGTTCTGGTTCCGCGTGGGGGCGCTGCTGCACGACGTGGGCAAGATCGGCATCGCGGCCGACATACTGAACAAGCCGGCGCGCCTGACCGCGGAAGAGTGGGCGCTGATGCGCGCGCATCCCGAGGCAGGCGTGGAGCTGCTCAAGGGGATCGACTTCCCCGAGGACGTGATCCCGATCGTGCTGCACCACCACGAGAAGTGGGACGGGAGCGGCTACCCGCACGGGCTGGCGGGCGAGTCCATCCCGCTGGTGGCGCGCATCCTGGGGCTGGCCGACGTCTACGACGCGCTGGTCACCGACCGGAGCTACAAGCCGGGAATGCCGCACGAGAAGGCGATCGCGCTGATGGTGGGCGATGCGGGGACCCACTTCGACCCCGGGCTCGTGCCGCTCTTCGTGGAGGTGGTGGAAGAGCGGGCGCGGGAGGACGCGCTCTGAGGGGCGGAAGACGAGAAGACGACAAGACGAGAGGACGGGGAGGC
>CAZVDJ010000759.1:0-2532 GCA_964626245.1 uncultured Gemmatimonadaceae bacterium | reverse complement strand
ATGGCCCACGCCACGCCGTACACGGCGCCCGCGCCGATCCCCTGTGCCAGCGCGGCCTCCGGGTCGTTGGCGGTGGCGCGCATCGCGACCCCCCGCACCGAGTAGGTGAAGTACGCCCAGAGCGCCGCGAGCACCACGCCCGCGGCGGCGATCGTCCACAGGTCCGACACCTTGGCGATCACGGCGCCTAACGCCACGGTGGCAATGCCCCACGGGTCCCCCAGCAGCACGGGGTCGTATCCCCACCACGCGCTCCCAGCCTGCTCGAGCAGGATCAGCAGCCCCAGCGACACCATCGTCACGGCGAAGACCGGCTTGCCCACGAGTGGCCGCAGCACCACGCGCTCCAGCAGCGCCCCGAGCAGGGCCATGGCCACCATCGCCCCCACCACGGCCAGGGCGAACGGCAGGCCGCGTTCCACCCGCAGCTCGTGCGCCACGAAGGCGCCAAGCGCGACGAAGCCCCCCTGCGCGAAGTTCACCACGCCGGTGGCCTTGTAGATCGTCACGAAACCGATGCTCACCAGCGCGTACACGGCGCCGAGCGACACTCCCGCCAGCAGCAACTGCAGGAAGTCGCTCATGCGTACATCGCCTCGATGAGCCCGTGGAACTGCGTCGCGATGGCCCGGCGCTTGACCTTCTGCGTGGCAGTCAGCTCCCCCTCCTCATGGTCCAGCTCCTTCGGCAACAGGGAGAAGCGCTTGACCTGCTCCACCTGCGACAGCCCCCGGTTCACCTCCTCCACCCACCGGTCGATCAGCCCCACCACCTCGGGGCGCGCCGACAGGTCGGCGTAGGTGGTGAAGGCCACCCGCTGCTGCGTGGCCCAGTTGGCCACGGTGTCGTACTCGATGCCGATGAGCGCCACCAGGAACTTGCGGCGGTCGCCGATCACGATCGCTTCGCGCACGAACGGCGACACCTTGAGCGCATTCTCGATCCACGACGGCGAGATGTTCTTGCCGCCCGCGGTGATCAGGATGTCCTTCTTGCGATCGGTGATCTGCAGGAAGCCGTCCGCGTCGAGCGTCCCCACGTCGCCGGTGTGCAGCCATCCGTCGGCGTCGATCGCCTCCCGCGTCGCCGCCTCGTTGCGGAAGTAGCCGGCGAAGGTGCCCGGGCCGCGCGTCAGGATCTCGCCATCCTCCGCGATGCGGATCTCGCTCCCGGGGTACGTGCGCCCTACCTTGCCGATGCGCACGTCGTCCGGGCGCGTGAAGGTGGCCACGGCGGTGTTCTCCGTCATGCCATATCCCTCGCAGATGGGGACACCGATGGCCCAGAAGAACTCCAGCACTGCGGGAGCGATCGGGGCCGCGCCGCAGCCCGCGAGCTTGAGGCGCGCCAGTCCCAGCCGCTGGCGCAGCGGCCGATACAGGAGGAACCATCCCATCGCGTACAGCAGGCGGTCGACCGGCGTGAGCGGCGTGCGCGACAACCGCTTGCGCGCGATGCCGCGACCCACGCCCAGCCAGGTGCGGTACGTCGCCCGCTTGAGCCACGAGGCGTCGCCCATGCGGATCTCCACCGAGGCCAACATCTTCTCCCACACGCGCGGCACGCCGATGAAGCGGTGCGGCTGCACGTCGCGCAGGTCCTGCCCTAACGACTCGCCGCCGCCGCCGAAGTTCACCGTCACCGTCGCGCGCAGCGCGAGCACCGTGGACAGGAGGCGCTCGAGGATGTGGCACAGCGGCAGGTAGGACAGCACCTCCTCCCCTTCCTCCCACGCCATCGCCGACGACAGCGCCTGCGCCGCGGTCATCAGGTTGGTGTGCGTGATCATCGCCCCCTTGGGCGGACCGGTGGTTCCCGACGTGTAGACCAGGATCGCCACCGCCGAGGGGTCGATCGCCGCCACGCGATCCGACAGTTCGTCGCGCGTGGCGCCCGCACCCAGGCGGTCGAAGTCGTCGATCGACAGCAGGAGCGGGTCCTCGCCCAGCGCGTGCACACCGCGCGTCTCCAGCACCACCACCTGACGAAGCTCGGGCAGCGACGCGCGCACGGTCCGGACCTTGTCCCACTGCTCCTCGTCCTCCACCACGCACAGCACCGCGCCGGAATGGGCCAGCAGGTACTCGACCTCGGCGGCGGGCGAGGTGCTGTACAGTCCCACCGTGATCGCCCCCAGCGACTGCGCCGCCAGGTCGGCCACGACCCATTCCGGGCGGTTGTCGGCCAGGATGGCCACACGATCGCCGCGCTGCACCCCAAGGGCCGCGAGCGCACGCGCCTGTACCGCGACGCGCGTCGCGTACTCCGCCCACGAGGTCTCGCGCCAGATCCCCAGGTCCTTGTGCCGAAGGGCCACCGCGCCGCCGCGCCGCGCCGCCCGCTGCAACAGGAGCGCCGGTCCGCAGTGCGGCAGCGCCTCCGCGTCACCCGCCGTTGACGGGCCCTGGAGCACGCCGGCCGCGGTCACGTCGCTGCCCCGAGGTAGGCGTCGATCACCGCCGAGTCGCCCTGCACCTCGCGGGGCGTCCCCACGCGCAGCACCTTGCCGAAATCCAGCGCCAGGACGCGGTC
>CAZVDJ010000758.1:0-2536 GCA_964626245.1 uncultured Gemmatimonadaceae bacterium | reverse complement strand
GGGGGCCGCACCACTTCTCGCGCGGCGCCCCGGCGCGCGTTACCGTAACGATCGTCATGAGAACTCGCCCCGTCCTCGCCCGCGCCGGCGCGCCGCGATGAGCCGCCCGCGCGGCGACCACGCCGCACGACGGGCCGAGATTGCAGCTGCGGCCGCCCGCGCCATCGCCGCGCACGGGCTCGAGCGGGTCACGCTGCGCGGAATCGCCGCGACGCTCGGCGTCTCCACCGGCGTCCTCACCCACTACTTCCCCAGCAAGGACGCCCTCGTCGCCTTCACCAAGGAGTGGACGTTCGATCGCCGCTTTGCCCGTGCGAAGGAGGCGGCGGCACGGGCCACGGGACTCGAGCGCGTGCACGCGGTCGTCGCCGAACTGCTCCCCGTTGACGCGGAGCGCCGCAACAGCTGGCGCCTCCTCCTGGCCTTCCACGGGCACGCGGTCGGCTCGGCCGAGCTGCGGCGCGCCCACGACCGCCGCATGCGGCGCTGGTTCGACTTCTTCGACGCGGTGGTGGCCGAGGCGACGGGTGCCTCGGCCGACGCCAGCGCCAAGGCGCGCGACGGGATGGCGATCGCGCTCCTGGTGGAAGGGATGGCCATCCACCTGGCGATGATGGAACCCTCCCCGTCGCGGGCGTGGCAGCTCGCCTTCGCCCGCCAGCAGGTGGAGCGTCTCGTGCAACCGGTGGCGACGCGCGGTGCGCCGCCCGCTCACTCCCCAACGTCCGACCCATGATGTGGCGCGCCTTCCGCACGGCTCTCCTCGCCCTCCCTTCCTTCGTTTGGGTCGCCGTGGCCGGTGCGCAGGCGCCGGGCGAGCTGCGCTCCATCGCCTTCACCACCAGCCAGGGGACGTGGATTTCCCTGGACGTGAGCCGCGACGGCCGCACCCTGGTCTTCGAGCTCCTGGGCGACCTGTACGCCCTCCCGGTCGACGGGGGGCGCGCCCGCCCGCTCCTCACCGGGCGCCCCTTCCAGTCGCAGCCCCGCTACTCGCCCGACGGGACGCAGCTCGTCTACGTCTCCGACGAGACGGGGTCGGACAACCTGTGGATTGCTGGCGCCGACGGGAGCGGCGCGCGTCCCCTCACGCGGCTGCCGCGCGCCGGGATGCTCTCCCCCGCCTGGTCGCCCGACGGCCGCTCGATCGTGGTGACGGTGGTCGACGCGTACGGCGCGCGCACGGCCGAGCTCTGGCGCTTCGACGTGGCGACGGGCGACGGGCGGCGCCTGCTGGAGAACCTGAACGGTGCCCCCGCCCCCCTCGTCTCGGCGCCGTACCCGGGACCATACGGCGCATGGCCGTCGCCCGACGGCGCCACGCTCTGGTTTGCCTCGGTGACGCCGCGCCCGTACGGCAGCCGCAAGGGCCCGTCGAGCACCATCATGCGCCTCCCCGCCGCCGGCGGCACGCCCGTCCCGGTGCCGGTGGAGGGGACGCCGGCCATGAAGCCGGTCCTCTCCCCTGACGGGGGGCGCCTGGCCTACGCCACCGTGCGCGAGGGGCGCACCGGGATCAAGGTGCGCGAGCTGGCCACGGGGCATGAACGCTGGCTGGCGTACGACGTGGACCGCCACCAGCTGGAGGCGCGGGCGTCGCGCGACGTGATGCCGAACGTCGCCTTCTCGCCCGACGGCCGCTGGCTCTACGCTGCCTATCGCGGCCAGATCCATCGCCTGGGCGTTGACGACGGGAGCGACACCGTGATCCCCTTCACCGCCGACGTGCAGCTGCAAGCGGTGGCGCCGGCGATTCCCGCGCTGCGGCTGGACACGGGGGCGGTGCGCGCCCGCCGGTTGCAGCAGCTGGCGGCGGGGCCACGCGGCACCTTCGCCTTCTCGGCGCTCGGGCGCGCCTGGCTGGCCACCGCCGGCGAGGGGGCGGCGCCGCCGCGCCGCCTCACGCGCGCGGCGCGCCCCCGCGAGTTCATGCCCGCCTGGTCGCCCGACGGGCGCTGGGTGGCCTACGTCACCTGGGACGAGCGCGGCGGGGCACTGTGGAAGGCGCCGGCCGATGGGCGGGGCGAGCCGGTGCGGCTGACGGCCGACCCCGCGCTGTGGGCCGACCCGGCGTGGACCCCCGACGGCAGCGCGATCGTGGCGCTCACCGCGCCGCTCCGCTCCACCCTGTCGGCGCCGCCGGGGGCACTCCCGGCCGATGTGCAGCTGGCGGTGGTGCCGGCCGCTGGCGGCCCCGTGCGGCGGGTGGGGGGGGCGGCGGGGATGCGGCACCCGCACTTCGTGCGCGGCGATCCCGCGCGCGCCTGGCTCTCCTCGGCCGGCGGGCTCGTCTCCGTCGGGCTGGCCGGCGGCGACCAGCGGGTCGAGGGGCGACTGGGCGGCGCGACGCCCGGGGGGGCGGAGCTTCGACTGAGCCCCACCGGGGCGCAGGTGGCCGCGCGCGTGGGCGCGCGCCTGGTGACGATCGCCTGGGACGCATCGGCGGTCGCCCCGCGCACGCTCGATGTGACGCAGGGGACGCTCGTCACCGACGCCGACCCCACCGACTGGAGCTGGACCCCCGATGGCGGCGGCC
>CAZVDJ010000757.1:0-2538 GCA_964626245.1 uncultured Gemmatimonadaceae bacterium | reverse complement strand
AATCGAACGGGTGCTCGCCAGGTTGTGCGGTCAACGGATCGTAGCCCAGGGGGCCGGTCGCACCGACGCGGGCGTTCACGCGCGCGGGCAGGCGGTCGGTGTGCGAGTGCCGGAAAAGTGGCGCGCAGACGCGTTGCGCCGCGCCATGAACGCACTCCTCCCCGACGACGTGTGGGTCGCGGCGGCGCACGAGATGCGCCCCGAGTTCCATGCACGGTTCAGCGCGAACGCGCGGCGGTACGCGTACCACGTGGGGACGGACGACGAGGCCAACTCGCCCTTCCGCCGCCGCACCGAGTGGGCGCTGCGTGTCCCCGTCGAGCGCACCGCCCTGCACGGCGCCGCACACGAACTCGTGGGCTCGCACTGCTTCGTTGCCTTCGCCGTTCGTGGCACCGCTCCCGATCACGATGACCATCGCTGCACCGTGACCCATGCCAGCTGGACCGACCGCGCGGGCGGACTCACGTTCCACATCGAGGCCAACCGCTTCCTGCACCACATGGTGCGCTTCCTGGTCGGCACGATGGTCGCCATCGCCAGCGGACGGCGCCCAGCCGCGGACCTCGTGACGCTCCTGCAGTCGCCGACCAACGACGACGTTTCACCACCGGCGCCGGCGCACGCGCTCTTTCTCGAGCGGGTCACCTATCCGGCGGCGCTCTACCTGGACGAATCCCTGCACCCATGAGCCTTCGCGACACCGTCGCCGCGCTGGCTGTTGCGCTCTCTTCCGCCTGCGAAGGCGGGGCGCCTGCCTCGACCCCCGCACATGCCGCCGCGGCCACCGAAGCGCAGGTGGCGCAGGCCAACCAGCAGATCAACGCCACGCGCCGCACGGCCATCGTCGATGCCGTCACGCGCGTCGCCCCCGCCGTGGTCACGGTGCAGACGGAGACGGTGGAGCGCGTCCCGGTCGACGTCTTCGAGCAGTTCTTCGGCGGTCGATCGGGGCAGCAGGTGCAGCCCGGGCTCGGTTCCGGCTTCATCATCCGCCCCGACGGGATCATCGTCACCAATGCGCACGTGGTGTCGGGCGCCAGCCGCATCTCGGTGATGCTGCGCGACGGGACCACGTATGCCGCCACGCTCGTGGGGGCGGACGAGACCAACGACCTCGCGGTGCTGCGCATCAGCGCCCGCAACCTGCCCGTCGTGGCGTTAGGCACCTCCGACCAGCTCCTCATCGGCGAGTGGGCCATCGCCATCGGCAACCCGTTCGGCTTCGTGATCGGCAACAGCGAGCCGAGCGTCACGGCCGGCGTCGTGTCCGCCACGGGGCGCAACCTGCTGGGGCGCAGCGAGGGGAACGGTGCCTACGTCGGGATGATCCAGACGGACGCATCGATCAATCCGGGCAACTCCGGGGGACCGCTGGTGAACGCGGTGGGCGAGGTGATCGGCGTCAACACCTCGATCTACACGCCGAGCGGCGGCTCCATCGGGTTGGGCTTTGCCATTCCGATCAACCGGGCGCGCCGCATCGTCGATGACCTGCTGGAGCATGGCAACGTGCGCCGGCCATGGATCGGCGAGAAGCTGCGCGCCGTCGCCTCCGACAACCCGCGGGACGTCGTGAATGCCGGCGTCGTGGTGCAATCCGTGGTCCCCGGTTCGCCGGCGGCGCGCGCCGGCATGCAGCCCGGCGACCAGATCGTGCGCTCGCGCGGGCGTCCCCTGCGCAATGTCTTCGACTGGGAGGCGGAGCGCCTGGACCTGCGCGTGGGCGAGGTCGTCCCCCTCACCGTCCGGCGCGGCGGCCGCGAGCTGGTCGTCCACGTGACGGTCGCCGACCTCCCCGAGGTGTCGGCCCCGCGGGTCACCGTCCTTCGCGAGTTGGAGCTCGTCTCGCTCACCCCCGCCATTCGCGCCGAACGTGCGCTGCGCAGCGGCAAGGGCGCGCTGGTGGTGCGCGCGAGCGAGCGCATCCAGAACGAGATCGGGCTGCAGGAAGGTGACCTCATCGTCCAGATCAACCGCACCACGATCGAGCAGGCCTCGGACGTGGCCCGGGCCTTCGACTACTACGGGGGGCGCAGCGCCCTGCGCCTCGTCTTCGAGCGTCGCGGCTACTTCTACACCACCGACTTCGTGATTCAGTGACCTCGCCCGCGTCGTACTCCACCCCGCTGGCGGAGCGATACGCCTCCCGCGACATGCTGGCGCTCTGGTCGCCGCAGCGCCGGCACGGGCTGTGGCGCCGCCTGTGGCTCGCGCTCGCCGAAGCGGAACAGGCGCTGGGCGTCCCCATCCCCGACGAGGCCATCGCGCAGATGCGTGCGCACCTCGACGACATCGACTTCGCGGCCGTGGCGGCGTACGAGAAGCGCTTTCGCCACGACGTGATGGCCCATGTGCACGCCTTCGGCGACGTCGCGCCGGCGGCGCGCGGCTTCATCCACTACGGCGCCACGTCGTGCTACGTCACCGACAACGCCGAACTCCTGCTCATGCACCAGGGGCTCGCGATCCTGCGCGCGAAGGTGATGGATGCGCTGCGCGAACTCGCGCACTTCGCCCGCACCTGGCGCGCGGAGC
>CAZVDJ010000756.1:0-2561 GCA_964626245.1 uncultured Gemmatimonadaceae bacterium | reverse complement strand
GAAATGATATGCGCCGCCCGGGCGCACGATGATCGTCGACCCTTGCCGCCGGCGCTGCACGGCACCGTTGTCCGGACCGCCGGTCGGGAGCGGAATCCCCGCCACGTAGCTCACCGCCGAGCCATTCTGCGCGAGGATCGGCAGCGACGCGGTCACCTCCACGCGTCGGGTGCGGAACGACAGCGACGTGAGGAACGAGAGGGTCCGGAACTGCTCCGAGAAGATGTACGAGCCGGCGGCGTAGCCCAGCGAGCCGCTCCAGGTGACATCCTGGGCCATGGCAGGCGGCGCGATTGCGCCAACGCCGGTGGCGATGAGCAGGGCGGCGCTCATCGAGCACAGTCGGCTCCGCGCGAACGCCGCTCCTCCCTCGCGCCGCCACCCGCGCGTCGCGCAAGCGGCGCGCGGGCGGCACCAGCCGGTCACTTCGCCGGCTGCAAGACCCGAAGCCGCTGCTGCAGGCGTTCCATGATCTTGAGCCCCTCGTCGAGCTGCGTTCCCATGTTCTGCACATGTTCGCGCAGCCGCTCCATGTCCCGCTGCAGCTCGGGGTCACGCAGGCGCAACTGGTCGCGCTCGCGGTCTCGCAGCTGCAGCGTGGCGCCGTAGAGGTTGTCGGCTACCTGTCCCAGCGCCTTCCCCATGTCACGCACGGCCTGGTGCTCGCGCAGCCGCTCCTGGTCGCGGATGCGATCCATGTCGCGCGTCATGTCCTGTTCCATCTGGTGCAGGCGATCGCGAATGCGCTGCGTCTTCTGCAGCGACTGGTCGAGCTGGTGCAACCGCTGCTGTTGTTGCTGCTGCTGGGCGGCCTGCTGCTGCGCCTTCTGCTGCGCCTGTTGCGCCTGCTGCTGTCCCTTCTGGCGCTGCTGCGCGGCCGCGCCGGCCTGCGCACCGCCACTGTTCGCCAGGACGGCGAGCATCGCCACCGCCAGCGTAGTGACAGGCATCCTGCATGTCCACCGCATCTATCCCTCCTTGGCCGTTGCCGGCCGTTCACTGGAGACTGCACCAGGACGACACGGCAATGGGCCTCGCACCCGGATCGGTGCGCCTGCGTTTAATAGTTAGTTAGTGTCCGTGATCTGGTTCATCCGTCTGGTCGCCGGGATCCAGGAAGTTGTCGCCACCTCCGCCGTCGAGGAGGTCGCGCCCGGTGCCGCCGTAGAGCCAGTCCCTGCCACCTTCGCCGAAGAGGAAGTCGTTGGCCACGTCGCCCCACAGGCGATCGCGACCCTCACCACCGTACAGGCGGTCGGGTCCGGGCCCGCCGTAGAGCAGGTCGTCGCCGTCCTCACCGATGATCACGTCGGGGCCGCCGCCACCCAGCACGGTGTCATCGCCATGCCCCGCCAGGATGGTGTCGGGACCACCACCACCGTAGATGCGGTCGTCTCCGTATCCACCCCAGATGCGATCGGGCCCGCCACCGCCATGACCGGGATTGCCGCCATCGTGCTCGAGCGCCGACGCGTGGTCGCCGGGATCGCCGGAGTGTGCCGGCGGGTCGGCGCAGATGACGTCGTCACCGTTGCCGCCGAAGAGGCGATCTCGCTTCGGCGATCCGACAATGACGTCGTTGCCCGACGTTCCGATGATGCGATACCCCCAGCCGCCATCGTCCTCCCACGTCCCGACCGCGCCGTGCGGCGAGGAGGGGAGGTCAGGCACGTACCGCTCGATGCGCGCGCCCCTCGGGATCCGGTCGGCGGGCATGTTCCACCAGATCGTGGCGACCGCACCGTGACAGATCGGTGGAATGCGCGGATCCGGCTCTTCGTGGTCTTCGAACGCCACCGCGAGTCCGGGGGCGCTCGTCAGGTGCGGGGAAACCGGATCGCTGCCACAGGCGCTCATGAGTGCCGATGCGACGGCCATCGTCACGGTTCCCCGGAGTTGCCACAGGCTTCGTCTCATGGGAGTACCCTCGCCGCTTGCCATTCGTGGTGTCGGGAGCCGGCGGCACGCCCGCCGGCTCCCCGCCGTCCTGCGCCACCATGCTCCGGTCGCGCGCGTCGGGCGCATGCGCACGCCGGTCGTCAGTTGGGCTTGCCGCCGCCGCGCTTGGCACCGATGTACACCTCGGCAGTCGAGATCGTCGGCTGCAACGTTGCAATGACGTCATCGCCGCCACCGAGCGCGGTGAAGGTCACGCCTGCACCCGCGTCGAGCATGTAGGTGATGCGCCACCACCCATCCTTCGCGATGCCGGTCGGCATGCTCACCTTGCTCAACTGCCACACGTAGCCGAACACCAGCCGCCCGCCCACGTTGATCTCCGCGGCGTACTTGCCCGGGCCGTCGACCCCGAATCCTTCAAAGACGGCCTTGTCGAAGTACGTGAAGACCGGCGTGCCGCCCTTGGCATTCAGCTTCTGCAGCCGCAGGCGCGCGCGATCGCTGAAGACCGTTGGTGTGAGGGCAACGGTCGCCGTCTGCGCGCCATCGGCGAGGATCCCCTGCTGCTCGGACGGGCTGCTCGGGTTCACCGAGATGTCCATCGGGAAGCCCTGGAGCATGGTGCCATCGTTCGCGACGAGGACATGCTCCACGCGAATGAC
>CAZVDJ010000755.1:0-2575 GCA_964626245.1 uncultured Gemmatimonadaceae bacterium | reverse complement strand
AGATCACGCACGGCACCAACGACGTGGTGCTGGCCACGAAGAACGGGCTCTCGGTGCGCTTCCACGAGAGCGATGTGCGCGAGATGGGACGCGACACCACCGGCGTGAAGGGCGTGGAGCTGCGCCCGGACGACCAGGTGGTCGGCATGGTGGTGATCAAGCGTGAGGCAACGCTGATGGTCATCACGTCCAAGGGGCTGGGGAAGTGTTCGCACATCGACGAGTACCGCGTGCAGAAGCGGGGCGGCAAGGGAATCCTCACGCTCAACCGCACCGAGAAGACAGGCGATGTGGTCGCGCTGATGGAGGTGCTGGCCGAGGATGAGGTGATGATCATCACCCGCAACGGAATGGTGATTCGATCGCCGGTGTCGCAGGTGCGTGTCGCCGGGCGCAACACGCAGGGGGTCAAGCTGGTGAACCTGGAGGCGGGCGACGCCGTCACCGCCGTGGCGCGCGTGGTGCCGGATGACAAGGATGATGCGGGGGATGAGGGAGGCGACGGCGCGGCGCCTGTCGATCCCAACGAGCTGACGCTGGAGAGCGAGGAGGAGTAGGGCTGCTGCAGCTCGACGCAGTGGACGAGAGGCGATCGAGCGACTGGGCGGGGGTAAGCGTCCCCGTCGCCAGCCGCCGAGAACACGGCGGGCCACCCGGTATCGGGTGGCCCGCCGTCATTACCGCGCCGAAGATGCGCGCGGGCAGCTCAGAATATCAGCTCGATCCAGCACGAGTGGACGGTCGTGTCCACGTACACGCCGTTCTCGTACCAGTCCGTCACCCAGCACACGACTTTCGACCCGATCGATCGACCGAGCTCTCGCAGTACCGTGTTGCTGCTGCCGCCAGATCCGCCGCCATGTTCCTCGCAGCCGACCAGGTCCGGATCAAGGCAGGGCGACGCCGGCTCCGGCGGCGCGGGCGGCGGTGCCGGGGCGCCAGAACAATCGCGCTTCAGGGAACCGCTTGCCCCTGTGCTCATTTCCGGTGCGGATATCGGGACGAAGCCCGGAATGATGAACCCCCACGGCCACATCGCCTGGTGGCGCGTGGACATTGTCGCGGAGAACTCACACCCCGACGAAAGCTGGAAGTCGGGCCATTCCACGAATGCGTCGCCGTCGGCCTCGGACGCGGTTCGCGTGCCCTGGTCCGTCCAGACCGGCATTGACGAGCCCCCGAATACCGCGCTCACGGAGCGCGACCCCGAGAACGTGAATCGCGCCATCGATTGCTTGTTGATGCTCGTGTACGACAAGAACCGAAATCGAGAGGGCTCGGTGAGGAGAATCGACATCGGTTGGACGATTCTCAGGGAGTCGGTGCCGTCTGCGGGAATGGCGAAACTCTCATGCCGGGTTGTTTGGCCCACCTGCGCTGACGGCGCCGCGCGTGACAGGACGCTGCGAATGCTGTCGATTCCTGTCCACTCGCGGGTGCGACCGTCGACCTCCAGCGAGCTGCGCATGATGCTCGTCGGTGGTGCGACCGCCGCGACGTGGTCGAGCTCCTTCAGGATGGTTGCGAGCGACTGGTAGCTGCCGCTAGTTGTCGGCCCTTCAGTGCGGGGTGGGTTTGACAGGGGCGAGGTGGGGGGCGCTGCATCGGATGAGCATCCCGCGAGCACGAGGCCCGCGAGCAGGTGAATCGAGAAGAAATGCGGTGTGCGCGACGTGCGAGAGCGCGCGCCCATGGCGGGCGTGAGGAACGTGAAGGACATGTCGCCTCCGCATGGCGGGGCTGGACGTGAAGAAGTCACCGCTCGCCGAGTTGGCGCGACGCAGACGCAGTCGCGTGGCGAGAGCACGTGCGCCGGCGGTGCCGGACGCCAAGGTCGCCTATCGAGGAGGCATGACCTCGCGCTGGTCGGACAAGTACCAGAATAGAATCATGGGCAGACCGGGCCCGTAGATGGCAGAAGACCAGATGCGGGTGATGTCACCAGGTCCGGCCGAGGCCGTGACGGTACGATTGAGGTACTGCCAGTTGAATGTGAACGGCGTCCCTTCGGTCCAGGTCCGTCCGTTCCAGCGCAGGAGCGTTGACGATCCCGTCGTCCCCACCGCTCCCGTGCGGGCATGTACGTGCGTCACCCCACAGGCGTCCGTCCACACCGACTCGACGTCGCGTATCCAGGCGACCGGCGAGCGCGTGTGCGGGTTGTCGAAGCGAGTACCGCCAGGCACCCGACCACTCACATAAACGTCCTGTCGACCGTACAGGTTGCCCGAGGTTGCCTGCACCAGCCAGACTGCGCGTATCTCGCCCGCGGGTGTCGTCGTTATGCTCGGAAACGACCCGGCCGTCTGTGCCGAGTCGGCGTCGTGCAGCATGGTGACCTCCGACCAGGTCGCGGACGCGTCGGTCCGGACGCTGGCCTGAAAGACGGAGCCGAATTGCGCCGTCCGTTGCGAGAGGTTGGGCGACGTGAAGAGCACGTGCACGACGCCCGCGCGCACCACGCTGGCAGTCTCGGTCACCACGAAGAGCCGACCCATATCGGGACTGCGGCGGATCCATCGGTCGTGCACCCTGCTGAGGATCATCAGGGGGCGTCGCGACAGGCGGCTGTCAC
>CAZVDJ010000754.1:0-2576 GCA_964626245.1 uncultured Gemmatimonadaceae bacterium | reverse complement strand
AAGAGGTTCTTCACGTCCCACGACTGGCACCACTCGTTCAGGACCGACTCGCGGGGCGACGTCCCCATGCGGCACGTCCCCACCTCGTGGATGATCTGCCCGCCACGTGCAATCACCTTGGAGCCGTCGGTCTCCACCTTGCCGTTCACCTTCCCCCCCATCGCCTCGATGATCTCGGCGAAGGTCCTGACCATGTGCGCTGCCTGTCGCGTCTCGTGCTCGCTCCACTTCCAGTGGAAGCGCAGCACCGGGATCCCCCACTGGTCCACCACGTCGGGGTCCAGCTCGCAGTAGCAGTCCTCGTTGGGGATCATCTCGCCGCGTCCGTCGAACCACATCCACGAGCCGTAGTAGCGCCGCGCCTCCTGCTTGAAGCGGGCGCCGTACGCCCCCTCGGTCAGGTTGCCGAGTCCGCCCATGAAGCCCGACCCCGGCATGCCGCGCCCGCCGCCGAACTCCACGTGGTAGCCGCGGGCAAAGCCCAGGCGTCCGCGCAGCTGCTCCTTGTACAGCCACCACGGCATGTACATGTGCATGCCGCTCGCGCCGTCCTGGTTGTGCGGCGGCGTGTTCTCCAGCGCGGGGATCTGCCCGCCGATTCCTGCCCCCACCGTGTCCATGAGGTACTTCCCCACCAGCCCGCTCGAGTTGGAGAGCCCGTTGGGGAACTGCGAGGAGCGCGAGTTGAGGAGGATGCGCGCCGTCTCGGCCGCACTCGCCGCCAGCACCACGACGCGGGCCTGCACGTGGTGGTCGGTGCGCGTGAGCTTGTCGATGTAGTGGACGCCGGTCGCTTTCCCCGTGTTGTCCACCGTCACCTCGCGCACCATCGCGTCGGTCACGATATCCACGTTCCCCGTGGCCAGTGCCGGCGGGATGAGTACCGTGGTCGACTGGAAGTTGGCGCGGATCGAGCAGCCGTTGCCGCACGGGGTGGCCCAGAAGCAGGCCTGCCGCTGGCGCATCGACTCGGCCAGCACGCGCTGCGCGAGCGGATTGTCCGGGTGGATCTTCCTGGGGAGCGTGTCGGCGTCCTGGCGCTGCGTCATGATCGCCAGGTGCGCCGGAATCACCGGGATCTTGAGCGGGTCGCACGCCTTCTTGGCGAGCAGCTCGGTGGCGCGCGGCCTGGGCGGCGGCATCAGCACGCCCGGCGAGGAGCGCGGCGTGTTCTCCAGGTCGTCGTCGCCCCCATAGACGCCGATGAGCATCTCCGTCTTGTCGTAGTACGGCGCCAGGTCCGCATAGGAGATGGGCCAGTCGGCGCCGAGCCCGTCGCGCGTCTTCGGCTTGAAGTCGTACTCGCCCATGCGGAGCGAGATGCGCCCCCAGTGGTTGGTGCGCCCGCCCAGCATGCGCGCGCGCCACCACATGAAGTCCGAGCCCGGCGCCTTGGTGTACGGCTCGCCGGGTACTTCCCACCCGCCGTCCACCGTGGCGTCGTAGAAGCCGAACGGCTTCTCCTTCGACCCCGCCCCACGCAGTGGCGCCTGGCGGGGGAGGTTGAACATCGGGGTCTCGGTCTGCGGGTCGTAGCGGCGCCCCGCCTCGAGCACCAGCACCTTCAGGCCGGCGATGCCGAGCTGGTAGGCGGCCATCCCGCCGCCGGCGCCCGAGCCCACGACGATGACGTCGTAGGCGGTTTGCGACTTGGGGTTTTGCAGGAACACCCGGGGTGCGCTCCCTTGAAAGGTGGAGCCAATCTAAGGCGGGACTACTGAATGCGCCTTGGGGTCTTCGCGCGCATCCGGCCTGCTTGAGAATCACGCCCCCGGCCTTAGAGTGGTGCGCATGACCAGCACGAGGTAGCGGTGTCAGGCAACTCGGATCCCGGCTTCTGGAACGATGCACGCGCGCACCTGATCCGCTACGGCGGACGGTTCGAGCCGCTCATCATCGAGCGGGCCGAGGGGAGCTACGTGTACGACGCCGACGGTCGGGCGATCCTCGACTTCACCTCGGGGCAGATGAGTTCACTCCTGGGCCACGGACATCCCGAGGTGGCCGCCGTCGTCGCCGACTACGCGCACCGGCTGGACCATCTCTTCAGCGGAATGCTCTCGCGCCCCGTGGTGGCGCTGGCACGGGCGCTGGCCGACTGCACGCCCCCCGGGCTCGAGCGTGTGCTCCTGCTCAGCACCGGAGGTGAGTCGAACGAGGCCGCGATCAAGATGGCCAAGCTCTACACCGGAGGGCACGAGATCGTCGGCTTCGCCCAGTCGTGGCACGGGATGACCGGCGGTGCATCGGCCGCCACCTACTCCGCCGGGCGCCGAGGGTACGGACCTGCCGCGGTCGGGTCACTGGCGATCCCTGCGCCTAACGCCTATCGCCCGCGGTTCGAGCGGGGCGGCGCGGCCGACAGTGTCGACACCCAATCCCGGCGGCCCCACCCTCGTGCGCCGTCCGCCCGGGTCCCCTCCGCCGGCCGCCCCGGGTGCCGGAGCTCTGCGCCGTCCGCCAATGCGCCCGCCGCTGGCACCGCCCACGCGTCCAGCTGCTGCACCGGGGGCGCGCCGCGAGCCTTTAGCAAAGAACACACCGATTTGGATGAATAATTAGATATTGTTGTAGTA
>CAZVDJ010000753.1:0-2578 GCA_964626245.1 uncultured Gemmatimonadaceae bacterium | reverse complement strand
CGTCCTTGCGCGGCGTGTGCTCCAGCGGCGCGAAGAAGACCCCCGATACCCCCCGTTCGATGTAATGCCGGCACAGGTGCCAGGCGCGCTCCTCGCGCGCCGTCGCCTCGCCCGTGCCGCTCCCCCAGATGAGTTCGTGCTCCCTGGCAAGCGGCGACGACATCATCCCCTGACAGAGCGGCTCGAAGATCTCGGTCTCGCCCAGGTCGGGAATGAGGAGTCCGAAGGAGAGACCGCGCCGAAGCGGCGTCTCGCGCACATACGTCCCGGAGCCGGCGCGGCGCTCGATGAGCCCTTCCGCCTGCAGGTCGCGCAGCGCTCGCCCCACCGTGATGCGGGAGTGGCCGAAGCGCTGGACGAGTTCCGCCTCGGACGGGAGTCGGTCGCCGACCTTGTAGTGTCCCGACTCGATCTCGCGCCTGATGGTGGTGAAGACCTGCAGGTGCTTGTGGGGGAGCGTGGGTTCGCGCATGGCAGGATCTGGTGAATCTGCTATGACATTTTACAACGCATCGACAACTGCAAAGACATGTGTAAAATGTTGTATCAACGAGTGTTACGAGCTATTGGTCGTTGACGAACGGTATGACTACCTGCTAGGCTAACGACACGGTTCTGACATAGCAAGAACCGCGTCACCTGCAGGAGAATCGCATGACCGAGCAATCCGGTACCGAGAGAACCGCCACTGGCGAGCGCCACTTCCTGCTCGCGTCCGACTTTGACCAGACACTGAGCTTCAACGACTCGGGGCTCGTGCTGGCCGAGCTGATGGGGATTCCGGGCTACGAGCAGAAGGTGGAGGGGCTGGCCCGAAGCAGCCTGGTGCAGCAGGGGGGAGAACTCGCCTACCTCATTCGCCACGACCCGGAGTTCCGCGGCGTACGGCGCGCGCACCTGGCCGAGGCGGGGCGGCGCGTGCGGTTGAAGGGCGAGATCCCGGCGCTGGTCAGCTTCCTGGCCCGGGGCTTCTCCGACGCGCGCTTCGACTTCCGCGTCGTGTCGGCCGCCCCGCGCGACGTGGTGGAGTCGGCGCTGGCGGGGATCGTCTCGCCCGAGCAGATCGTGGCCACCGAGTTCGACTTCGACCCTTCGACGGGCGAGGTGCGCGCGGTGCGCCGCGTCGCGGCCGGCTACGGGAAGGTGGCGGCGGTGGACGAGCTGGGGCGCGCGTTAGGCATCCCGCTGGAGCGGGTGATCTACGTGGGCGACGGCAGCTCCGACGTGCACGTCATGCTGCACGTGAACAACCACGACGGCCTGACCATCGCCGTGTCGGAAAACCGCATGCTGGCCTCCATCGCCCGGCGCACGGTGCTGAGCGACAGCGCCTTTCCCGTGCTCATTCCCGTGCTCGAGCAGGTCTTCCAGTGGGAGCCCGCCGCCATCCGTGCCCTCTTCGAGGCCAACGGCTTCACGCTGAGCGACTGGGAGCGGGAGCGCACCGACCGCGTCACCGTGGTGCGGGGCGACGACGCGGGGCGCGCGGCGGCATGAGCGCCGCGCTCCCCCCGGGGATCGCCGGGGTCGTGCTGGGCAACGTGGGATGGCTGGCGACCGCCGTCTTCACGGCGTCGTACTTCGCCAGGCGCGAGCACGCGCTGCGCCTGTTGCAGGTGGCGGGTGCTTCCCTCTGGCTGCTCTACGGCGTGGTGGCCGACGCCCCACCGGTGATCGTGGCCAACCTGCTCGTGCTCGTCGCGGCCGCGTGGACCACCTGGATGCGTCGCAGGGATCCCGTCCCCGCCGGCGGCCCCCAATCTCGTTAGGCGCGGGGGCACGTTCGGGGGCCCTGCGCGGTCTCCCGGACGCCGCGTCAGTCCGCGAGCCCCTCGCGCCCGCGCACCGCCATCATCGTGGCCTGCATCGCGGCCACGAGCCGCGGCGCGTCACCATCCACCACGAAGGCATCACCCCGGCACACCACGATCGTGCGGCCGGCCTTGAGGACGCTGCCGCGCACCAGGAAGCGCTCCCCGGCGGCAGGGGCGAGGAGGTTCACCTTGAACTCCACGCTCATCACGGCGCTCTCGTCGTCCATCCGCGTGAGCGCGGCGTAGCCGCACGCGGAGTCGAGGAGCGAGGTGAGCACTCCCGCGTGCAGGAAGCCGTGCTGCTGCAGGAGCGTCTCGGCGCGGGACACCTCCACCTCCACCACGCCGTCCTCCACCCGGTGCAGGCGAGCACCGAGGTGTGCCATGAACGACTGTCGCGCGAAGGAGCGGCGGACACGTGCCGCCACGGCGTCAGCGTTCGGGTCCGGCACGGGCGCTACGCGCTCGCGCCCAGCACGTCGCCCACCGCGACCCCGCGCCCCTGGGCCCAGTCCAGCGCGGCCAGGCGTCGCTTGCCGGCCGGGTGCACGTAGGCGATGCGCACGCCTTCCTCGCCGCAGGCCACCAGCATGCCGCCCTCGTCGATGGCGAGCACCTCACCCGCGTCACCGCGTGCATCAGCGGCCGGCCGTACGCCGAAGAGCTTGACCTCCAGGCCGCGGAGCGTCGTGAAGGCACCGGGGCGCGGGTCGTAGGCGCGCACCGCGCGCGAGACGTCCAGCCCCGGGCGCGTCCAGTCCACC
>CAZVDJ010000752.1:0-2583 GCA_964626245.1 uncultured Gemmatimonadaceae bacterium | reverse complement strand
CATGACCGCCCCGAACCGTGAATTGTCCATGTAGCCTCGCGAGGTCGCCGCGACGCCCAGCTCCATGTCGCGGAAGGCGACGATCGCCTCGATGTCCTGCGACGAGATCGCGTCGACTCGCATGTTCACCGGAAGGCCGTCGAGGAAGATCTGGGCGCACCCCGAGGCTCCCGAGAAGCGAAGGCAGCCGCTGGGCGGATTGTACCACTGCAGCCCGGCCATCCGCCCGTCGCGAATGAGGTCGCCGAGCGTGAACGCGCGGGAGCGCATGTCCTCGATGTCGTCGGGCCCCAGGAATCGCTGGAAGCCGGTGATGACCGTCGAGTTGAAGACGCGACGGATGTCCTCGGAGAGGACGTCCTTGACGCTCATCTCGGTCTGCGGCCCCGCCAGGAAGATCGTGTCACGACGCGTCTCGTCCTTCAGCAGCTCGAAGTTCTCGGTCGTGATGGGATAGAAGCCCTTGCGACGGACGAGCACGGCGTACTTCCCGGCCTTTTCCGCCTGGAGGGTAAAGCCGCCGAAGACGTCGGTGGTGGTGGTGTCCACGACGTTCTGGCGCCGGTCGAGGAGCATGACCTTGGAGGTCGCGACCGGGCGCTTGTTGGCACCCACGACGATGATGCCGTCGAGTACCTGCGCCTTGAGCGGCGGGACCGCAACGAGGAGTGCAGCGGTGGCGAGGATGATGCGGCGCGCGCTGCTGTGGACGTACATGGTGCACCTGGCGTGAAGGTCTTGGCACATACTACCCGCGTCGCCGGAGCAGGTGCCACTCGCTCCTCCCGCCCCTCGTGCGCCGCCCGCGTCGACGCGTCCGCACGCCCCTCGGACGCCACGCGACGTCATCGTCGCGGCGCCGCCCCGGGGCGTGCGTCTACTCGTCGCTTGCGCCCTGATGGATCGTGATGAGCTCGATGATCTTGAGCTTGCGCGTGCGCGCCGGCAACCGCAGGAAGGCGACCTCGCCCACACCCTTGTTGATGAGGGCGCGGCCGATGGGCGACGACATGGTGACGTGTCCCTCGTCGAAGTTGTCCGAGTCGCCGAAGACGAGCGTGTAGCGCTCCGTGATGCGCGTGTCCTGGCACTCCACGGTGACGCGCGAACCGAGCCCGACGCGGTCGTCGGGGATCTGCGACATGTCGACCTGCGCCAGCTTGCTCAGCCGCTGCCGCAACTGCCCCAGGCGCGCCTGCACGAACTGCTGGCGCTCGAGCGCCGCCTTGTATTCGGAGTTCTCGCGCAGGTCGCCCAGCTCCACCGCCTTCCGGATCTCATTCGGGAGCGTGACGTTGAGCTCGTGCTGGAGCTTCTCGACCTCGGCGCTGAGCTTTTCCTTGAGGGCTTCGAGCATGGCACACCGGTCCGCACAAAAAAAGGGGAGCGCCCGGCCGACGAGGGCCGGGCGCTTTCACTCGGCACAAGGTAAGGCGCCGAGCAGGTGAATTCAATTCTCGGCACGGCGCACGGCGGCTACACTACGCAGCGTGATCCGGACCGAGCGCCACGGCGACGTGACCCGATTCGAGATGTCGAGCCGGCGCAGCCGCCTGCTCGGCTTCTCGGTGAGCGCCTACCTCCTGCGGGACGTGCTGGTGGATACTGGCTTTCCCGGCGTAGGGGACGAGTTCGAGCGCCTGCTCTCGGGTGGGTGCGTGGCGGGCGTGGTGCTCACGCACTGGCACGAGGACCACGCGGGGAACGCGGAAGCGGTGGCACGCCGGGGCATTCCCATGGCGGTACATGGCGAAGCGATCGCGCGGCTTCGGGCGCCGCGCCCCATTCGCCTGTATCGCCGCTTCACCTGGGGAAGCCCGGCGCCACTCACCTCTCCCATCGTGGACTTCGACCCCGGACCGCTGGCATTGATCCACGCGCCGGGGCACTCGGCCGACCACCAGACCGTGTGGGACGCGGCGACCGGGACGCTGATCGCCGGAGACCTCTTCCTCGGCATCAAGGTGCGCATCGCGCACGAGGACGAGCAGCCACGCGCGCTGGCCGCGAGCCTGCGCCGCGTGATGGCGCTGGAGCCGGCGCGCCTCTTCGACGCGCACCGCGGTCTGGTGCCCAACGCGACGCAGGCGCTTGGTGCAAAGCTCGCCTGGCTGGAAGAGACGATCGGCCAGGTGGAGTCGCTGGCGCGCGCCGGGACGCCGGCGCGCGAGATCGAGCGACGGGTGCTGGGAGGGCGCGGCGGGAGCGACTACCTGAGCGGCGGCGAATACTCTCGGGCCAGCCTGGTGCACGCCATCCTGGCCGAGGGCGCCGCGAATCGTTAGGGCGTGACGTCGAATCGTTCGCGCGACGGGCGATACAACGGCAGCTCGGCGAGCGTGGGAGAGAAGAAGCTCACGTAGCCGATGCGCGCGCGCTCGTTTTCCCAGGCGCGCTGCAGCGCGAACGCCCGCCGAAAGCGCGCGTGGGCCCGACCGGTGAACGGCGAGTGGTCGCGCCAGAGCGGCGGGACGCGCCGCGCGGCAACGGCCAGCGCGGCCGCGGCGCCAGGGAAATCCAGCCGGGCGAGCGCCACCTCGCCGCGCAGCGCCCCGGCCATGGCCGCCCCGAACGAAGAATCGC
>CAZVDJ010000751.1:1285-2590 GCA_964626245.1 uncultured Gemmatimonadaceae bacterium | reverse complement strand
CCTGCACGGCGAGGGGATGGTGCTTCGCGTCCTGGACCAGGGAAACGCCGGCGCCGCCCCGCGCACGCTGGCCGACCTGGGGATGCCCCCGCAGGTACGTGCCGACTTCGAGCCGCTCGTCAGGCGCAACGCGGGGCTCGTCCTGGTCACGGGCCCCACCGGCTCCGGCAAGACGACGACGCTCTACGCCGCCCTGGCGCTCCGGAACGACCCCGGGGTCAAGATCGTGACCGTGGAAGATCCGGTGGAGTACCAGGTGGCCGGCGTCACGCAGGTCCCGGTGAACCGCAAGGCGGGACTCGGCTTCGCCAACGTCCTGCGCTCGATCCTGCGCCACGACCCCGACGTGATCATGGTGGGGGAGATGCGCGACCGGGAGACCGCGGAGGTTGCCGTGCAGGCGGCGCTCACCGGGCACCTCGTCTTCTCCACCCTGCACACGACCGACGCCCCGGGCGCCGTGACCCGGCTGGTCGACATGGGAATCGAACCCTACCTCGTCGCCGCCACGGTGCAGGGCGTGCTCGCCCAGCGGCTGGTGCGGATCACCTGCGCCGCGTGCGCCACGCCCATTGCACCCGACGACGAGGCGCTGCTGGCGCTGCGCGCCCCGCACCTGCACGACGGCTACGGGCGCGCCCGGCGCGGTGCCGGCTGTCCGGCCTGTGGCGGAACGGGCTACCGCGGCCGGACCGGTCTCTATGAGCTCTACCTGCCTGACGAGCGGGATCGCCGCCAGCTGGCCACGCACGGTGCGCTGGACGCCGTCGACCCCCGTGAGGGGCGCACGACGCGCGTGCTGGTGTCACTGGCCGAATCGGGGATGCGCCTGGTGCGCGAGGGGATCACCACGCCGGAGGAAGTGCGCCGAGTCCTGAGCCTGGACGAGGACACGCCGGCCGGGGGCTCGGCGCAGCTGCCGCCGTCCATCCGACGCGCGCCCGAATCGTCGCCGGGCACGGCGCGTCGGGGCGACGCGGCCCGAGGTGAAGAGTGACGGCGGTCACCTACCGCTATCGTGCCGCCACCGCTTCCGGCGAGGTGGTGGAGGGCGTGGTGCAGGCGGCAACGCCGGGCGCGGCCATCGACGCGCTGCGCCGGCAGACGCTCGTGCCGGTCTCCGTCGAACCGGCCGGCGCTGCAGCCGGTGCGGCGCGGTCGCGGTGGCAGTGGATACCGGCGAGCCGGCACGATGATGCGCTGGCGGCCGCCACCCGCACGCTGGCCACGATGCTCGCCGCCGGCAGCCCGCTGGACCGCGCGCTGGACTTCGCCGCCCGACATGCCACGACGGAGCCGTTGCGG
>CAZVDJ010000751.1:0-1275 GCA_964626245.1 uncultured Gemmatimonadaceae bacterium | reverse complement strand
CGACGTGCGCCGGGGCGAGTCGCTCGCCGCGTCGCTTGGCGCCCGCCCGCAGGCGTTCGGCACGCTGGCCCCCGCACTGGTGCGCGCGGGTGAGACCAGCGGGACGCTCGACGACGCCCTGGCCCAGCTGGCCGACCACGTGGAGCGGACGCGCGACCTGCGGGCGCAGCTGCGCGCCGCACTCTGGTATCCCGCCCTCATGGGGATCGTGGCCGGGGTCGGCGTCACGATCCTGCTCGCCTTCGTCGTCCCGCGCTTTGCCGAGATGCTGGACGGGACGGGCGGCACGCTGCCGGCGTCCACGCGGATGCTGGTGGCGCTGAGCGGGGCAGTGACGCAGGGATGGTGGATCGCGTTGCTGCTGGCGGCCGCCGCAGCGGCCGGGGGGCGCGCCTGGCTGCAGGACGCCGGGAACCGCGCGCGATGGCACGCCCTGCGGCTCCAACTCCCGGTGGCGGGGCGCGTGGAGCGCACGATCGCGACCGCCCGCTTCTCGCGCGCCCTGGGCACGCTCCTGCGCAGCGGCGCCGGTGTGGTCACGGCGCTTCGGATCGCCCGGGAGTCGGTGACCAACCTGGCCATGTCCGCCGGAATCGAGCGCGCCATCGGCCTGGTGGAGCGTGGCGAGCCCGTGGCGTCGTCGCTGGCCGGCGTGCTCCCGCCCCTGGCGGCGCAGCTCCTGGCCGTTGGCGAGGAGACGGGCGCGCTCGACACCATGGCCCTGCGCATTGCCGACACCTCCGACGCCGAGGCCCAACGTTCGCTGCGATCGCTCGTCTCACTGGTGGAGCCCCTCCTCATCGTCTGCTTCGGCGGCGTCGTCGGCTTCGTCGCGCTCGCCATGCTGCAGGCCGTCTACTCGATCAATGTCACCACGCTCTGACCCGATGCGGTGTCGCAGGCCTGCCCGCCATACGCGCGGCTTCACGCTGCTGGAACTGCTCGTCGTGATCATCGTGCTCGGGCTCCTGGCCGGGCTCGTCGCCCCCCAGATCTTTGGCCGAGTGGGTGAAGCCAAGGTCACTTCGGCGCAGACGCAAATGGCGCTGCTCGGCACGGCCCTGGACAGCTATCGCCTGGACAACGGCGGCTACCCCACCACTGAGCAGGGATTGCAGGCGTTGCGGGAGAAGCCGTCGCGCGAGCCCGTCCCGGCCAACTGGCGCGGCCCCTACCTGCGCAAGGCGCTGCCGCTTGATCCGTGGGAGCGACCCTACCTGTATCGCGCTCCTGGCGTGCGCAACGTCACGGGATACGACCTCGCCACGCTGGGTC
>CAZVDJ010000750.1:0-2591 GCA_964626245.1 uncultured Gemmatimonadaceae bacterium | reverse complement strand
CCTCTCGGGCGACGCCGTCCCCGCCCTCGTTGCGCTGGCCATTGGCGCCGACGGGACCGCGACGATCGACGTCCCCACCACGCAGGACTACAGCATCCGGCGCGAGGTCCGCGTTCCGCCCTCCGGCGTGGGCGAGGCCGCCTTCTTCCTGGCCGTGGGGCCCGAGGGGGACGGCGCCGAGGCGACGGTCAGCGTGATGCGACGCCGCGGATGGCGCTTCCTGCTCTCGGCGACGCGCGACGCGCTGCGCGCCATGGAGCAGACGACCGGGCACGAGGGAGTCGACACGATCATCAACCGCAACCTGCTCTTCGCCTACTTCTACGGTGTGGGGCGGGCGCTGGACGACGCGCACTTCTACCTGGTGCGCACCCGCGTCCCCTGGCACACGCGCGGGGTGACGGTGCGCGAGTGGGAGGCGCTGATGTGGACGATTCCCGCCGTGCAGCTGGCGGACGCCCCGCTCGCGCGCGAGCTCATCCTGCGGTCGTGCGAGCTGCACGGCTACTCGCCCGGCATCGGGGTGCGCTACCTGGACGGGACGCTCTTCGAACCCGGCTTCTCGCTGGAAGGGGCCGGGGCGTACGCGCTGGCCATCGATCGCTACATCCGCGAGACGGGCGACGACCAGATCGTGGAGGAGCCGGTCATCGCCGACACGCTGTACGGCTCGCACGAGGACATCCAGGCGCGGCGGCACGAGGGAATGCCGCTCTTCAGCACCGAGACCACCCCCGGCGGGCGCCCGGCCGCCTTTCCGTACACGCTGCACGGGAACGCGGTCGCCGCGCAGGCGCTCGACGTCTTCCGGCGCACGCTCGATGAGGAGACCGCGCGCGCGGTGGAGGATCCCGACGCCGTGCGCGCCGCCATCCAACGACACTTTGCTGGCGAGCGCGAGGGGAAGGCGATCCTCATGTCGGCGGTGAACCTGACGGGCGAAGCGGTGGCCGACGACGAGCCCACGGCCTCGGTCGTCTGGCTCCCGATGTACGAGACGCTCGACCGGCGCGATTCGGCGTACCGGCGTACCGTGCGCGCCATAGACCCCGAGCCGCGGGTGCTGGCGCAGCAGATCGCCCGCCTCCTGGGGCCGGACGCGAAGGACGTGATGCAGTGGCTGCGCCGGGCGCCGTTGCACCAGGGACTGGCGGCGGAGCAGGTGGACGTGGAGGGACGCGCCACCGCCAACGGGGGCGACGCGTCGCTGGCCGGGCTGCTCGCCTACACGCTCTGGTACGCGGTGCACGCGCTCGGCGTCGCGCCGTGAGCGCCGAGGCGGTCGACCGCCTCTTTCGCCATGCGTACGGGCGCGCGCCGACGGCGATCGCGTCGGCCCCGGGGCGGGTGAACCTCATCGGCGAGCACACCGACTACAACGGCGGCGAGGTGCTGCCGATCGCCATCGCCCAGCGCACGTGGGTGGCCATGGCACCGGCGCGCAGGGCGGTGTCGCGCGCGGTCTCCCGGGAGCGCGCCGATGCCGGGGAATGGACGCCCGGTTACCGGCGCGCCACCGGGACCTGGTGGGACTACATCGTGGGCGCGCTCACCGCCGCCGAGTCGTTAGGCGTGGTGCCGCGGCCGCCCGAGGTGGCCGTGCTCTCGGATGTGCCGATGGGGGCCGGGCTCTCCTCCTCCGCGGCCCTCGAGGTCGCGACGATCGCTGCGGCGCTGGCGATGGAGGGGGTGACGATCGCATCGGATGAGGGAGGCGGCGCGACCTCGTGGCGACAGGTGGCCATGGCGGCGCACCTGGCCGAGACCGGGTTCGTCGGCGTGGCCTGCGGCATCATGGACCAGTTCGCGAGCGCGCTCTGCCGCCGCGGTCATGCGCTCCACCTGCGCTGCGACACCGCCGAGTACTCCCACGTCCCGTTCGATCGTGGCGTCCTGATCGTCGACACGAACGCGCCGCGTGCGCTCGTCACGTCGGCGTTCAATGCGCGGCGGGCGGAGTGCACGGCCGCGCTGGACATCCTGCGACGTTTCGAGCCGTCGCTCCAGGCGCTGGCGCACGCCACGCCCGAGCTGCTCGAGCGCGCCGACCTCCCCGACCCCGAGGCGCAGCGTGCACGCCACGTCGTGACCGAGACGCGTCGCGTGCGCGCGTTCGTCGCCGCGTGCACGCGCAGCGCCGCCGGGGCTCTGTCGAGCGGGGGCGACGAGGTGGGACACCTGCTGAATGCGTCACACCGCTCGCTGCGTTTCGACTACGAGTGCTCATCGCCCGAGCTTGATTGGGTGGTGGAGCACAGCGTGGCGCGCGTGGGCATCGATGGTGCGCGCCTGACCGGGGCGGGGTGGGGCGGCTGCGCGATCGTCGTGGGGGCGGCGGACGTCCTGGCCGACTTCGCCCCCGAACTGGCCAGGACGTTCGAGATGTCCTGGGGGCGCGCGCCGCGCACGTGGCGCACCTCCCCGAACGATGGCGCCTCCATCGTCACATAGGGCCCGGTGTCGTGGACGTCGCATCGCCGAGTGGCGCACCCATTGCCTTGTTCGCGCGCGGGCGCGTCGGCTATACTTCGCGCGTCGCGGGAATAGCTCAGTTGGTAGAGCACAACCTTGCCAAGGTTGGGGTCGCGGGT
>CAZVDJ010000749.1:0-2597 GCA_964626245.1 uncultured Gemmatimonadaceae bacterium | reverse complement strand
GCATCGAGAAGCGGCGCGGGCAGTTCCCGGTCACCGCCCTCTCGCGCGACGGCGGGGTGAACCCGCGCTGGCGCAACGCCACGACGCTGGAGTTCGGGAGCGGCCCCCACTTCTACGTGCACCACCTGGACACCAGGCGCACCGACACCATCACCTTGCGGCTGTCGGTGCCGCGCGCGACGCCCGCCGGGAGCGTTGCCCTCACCAATGCCCGCATCATCACGATGAACGGTCGACAGGTGATCCAACGCGGGACGATCGTGGCGCGCAACGGGCGCATCACCTGTGTGGGGTCGTGCAGCACGGCCGGCGTGGGGCGCGTGGTGAACGCCAGCGGCAAGACGATCATCCCGGGACTCGTGGACATGCACGCGCACCACTATCGCGAGTGGCGCGGAATGCGCCCCAGGCACGACTTCGAGCAGGCGATCTACCTGGCCTATGGGGTGACGACGACGCTGGATGTCTCGATGCACTCGCAGAACATGTTCCCCACCGCGGAGCTCATCGAGGCGGGGGAGATGATCGGGCCGCGCGGCTTCAGCACCGGCGACAACATCACCGCCGGCGACGCGGCGCGCGCCAACGAGATCAACAATGCGCGCGACGCACTGGCCATGGTACGCAAGATGGCCGACTGGGGGGCCGTCTCCATCAAGCAGTACGCCCAGCCGCGCCGAGACCAGCGGCAGTGGATGGCCGAGGCGGCGCGCGCGGTGGGGATGACCCTCACCTCGGAAGGCGGCTTCTTCTACGAGGACCTGGCCTTCATCATGGATGGCCAGACCGCCTTCGAGCACTCGTTCGAGGAAGTGCCGATGTACGGCGACGGGGCGAAGTTCTTCGGAAAGGCGGGAGCGACCTTCTCACCCACGCTCGTCGTGTCCGGCGCGGGTCCCTCCAACATCGACTACTGGTTCGCGGAGTCGAACGTGTGGGAGGATGCCAAGCAGCGGCGCTGGTTCCCGTGGCGCGCCCTGGTGCCGCACACGCGCGTGCGCCTCACGCGCCCGGCCACCGACTACTCGTACCCGCTCGTCGCGCAGGCCATGGCCGACATCATCGCCGAAGGGGGGTGGGGGGCGCTGGGCTCGCACGGGGAGCACCACGGGCTGGCCCCGCATTGGGAGCTGTGGATGGGAGCGTCGGCGTTAGGCAACCATGGGGCGCTGGAGGTGGCCACCCGGCACGGGGCCCGCTTCCTTGGCGCGGACAAGGACCTGGGATCGCTCGAGGTGGGGAAGCTCGCCGACCTCATCGTGCTCAACGGCAACCCGCTGCAGAACATCCGCGCCACGGCCGATGCGATGTACGTGATGAAGTCCGGCGTGCTCTACGACGCGATGTCGCTGGACCAGCTGTGGCCGCGCGCGGTGCCGTTCGGGCCAAACTACTGGGTGGATGCCGAGTCGATGCAGCGGAACGTGAAGGGGACCGATACCTTTGACCGTCCGCAGCGACCGTAGCCGCCGAGCATGGTCGACGAGGCCCGACACCGTGGGCATGCACGCTAGTCACTTCCCCGTTGCAAGGTGGGTGCATCGTGCGTGCCTTGCTGACTTCGGAGGATTCGAAAGTGGGCGAGCGCCGAGCACTTCCTGCCCCCGTCTCACCCGGCGTGAGACGATCAAGGTCGCGTTCGAACCGGCGCCAGGCGTGCCCGTCCACCCTCCGCTGGTCCCAACGCCAACTCGCGGGTAGAATTCTCGAATGGCCAGCGCCCAGTTGCCCGGAGCAGAACTGATTGAAGCGGGCCTCGCCGACCTCCAGTCGGGGCGGGTGACGATCGAGTCGCTGCTGGTTTCCATTGCCGCGCCCGGACTGCGAGACGCGGGGCTCGAGATCGGCCCCACCATCCCCGACGCCGAGTTCCGACTGTACGCGATGCTATCGGCGCGCGACGGCGCGGCGGCGCACAGCCACTACAACGCCCTGCTGCGGCGAGTCACGAGCTTTCGTCGTGCGGCACTATGCGCGAGGTAGCGGATCGCGCGCGCATCGGCGCATTCATGACCGCGCTGGCGCGACACGCGACGGCCGACGTTGACGTCTTCCTCGTGGGTGGCACCAGCGCGGTCCTGGTGGGATGGCGCGCCAGCACGATCGACGTGGATCTCGTGCTGCGGCCGGAGTCCGACGCGATGCTGCGGGCGATCCCGATGCTCAAGGAACAGCTGAGCCTCAATGTGGAGCTGGCGTCGCCCGACCTGTTCATCCCCGTGCCGGCTGGATGGGAGCAACGAAGCCCAGTCGTGACCCGCATCGGGCGCGTCACCTTTCGACACTATGACTTTGTGGCGCAGGCACTCGCCAAGATCGAACGCGGGCATGCACGCGACCTGGCGGATGTGCAGGCCATGCTCGCACATGGCCTGATCAGTCCGGCGGATGTGCGCGCGCAGTTTGCGCGCATGGAGCCGGAGCTGTATCGATTTCCGGCCCTCGATCCTCCCTCGTTCCGGCGCGCCGTGGACGCGGTGTTTCCCCCCAGCGACAGCTTTCGGTCGGAGCCCTGACGCACGATTGCGACCGCTCGGAGCGCTCGCGTTACGCCGCCGGAGTGGCGGCGCTCTCCCTCATCGCTCCCCGCCCCCCAC
>CAZVDJ010000748.1:0-2604 GCA_964626245.1 uncultured Gemmatimonadaceae bacterium | reverse complement strand
GAGATAGACGCCGGCGTGGATCGACACCGCACCGTAGAAGAGCGCGCTGGACGGCGTGGGTCCTTCCATGGCGCGCGGGAGCCACCCCGAGAAGGGAAGCTGCGCCGACTTCCCCATCGCCGACAGCAGGAAGAGGGCGCCGATGGCGATGACCGCGAGCGGCGCCAGTTGGCCGACGTTTGCCAGCGCGGAGATTCGCGTGGTGCCCAGGAGCTCGTGCGTGGTGACCATCGCGATCAGGAGCCCGGCATCGCACAGGCGATACGTCGCGAAGGCGCGCACCGACGATCGCGCCGGCATCTCGCGCTCGTGGAAGAACCCGATGAAGAGCGCCGACGAGATCCCGATGAGCTCCCACCCGGCAAAGAAGAGGTCGAGCGCGCCGGCGTACGCCACCATCTGTGTCCCGGACCCAAAGAGCCCCAGCAGGACGTAGAAGCGCGCGAAGCCGGGCTCCTTGTGCAGGTAGGTGCGCGAGAAACGTCCCACGAGGGCCGTGAGCACCGCCGCCAGCAGCGAGAAGCTCGCGGCCAGGATGTCGACGTGCAGCACGAGCGGGATTTCGTAGCTCCCCACCGCGAGCCAGCTGCCGAAGTCCACCTCGCCGGCAACGGGCGCCCCCGCCAGTCCCACCACGTTGGCGGCTGCCGCGAGCGCGGCGACGAGCGAGATGACCAGGCCGGTGCGAATGACCTGCGCCACGCGCGATTCGGTGAGCCACTCGCCGCGCCCCACCAGGAGGAGCCCGATCGTGACCGACGCCGCCAGCGGTGCGAGCAGCGCGGCGACAAGGACCAGGCGGAAGAAGGCGTCAGGCAACGGATGCCTTCCGGGGCTCGTCTCGCAGCAGCGCGCCCTGGGCGGCTCCCGGCACGACTCCCTCAACCGGGGAGGGAAGGGCGCCCGTCACCAGCGCCGGCGCCAGGTGATCGCGCGTGGCGCCGTGCCAATCGACCGAGCGCCGCACCACGGGGGTGCGGTCCGGCCGCGGGACATAGGGGACGAACGCCCCGCCCTCGAAGACGCGCATCTCGCCGGAGTCGGGATCGACCGATACGAGCTGCACCCATTCGTTCACGACCAGCTCGCGCACCTCGGCCTGGCGCCCTGCGATCTCGAGGAGCGTCGCGGGCGTGGCCTCGACGATGAGGAGGAGGCGCATCGGTTCGTGCAACTCGACCATCTGCAGGGGCAGCCCGGTGCGCAGGTCGCTCTGGTGCCCGGCCATCACGCCGATCAGGCCCGTCACGTTGTGCGGCAGCTTGGTCCCGCAGCCGAAGCGCTCGTTGTCCACCGACGAGAAGTAGTACTCCAGGTTGATGCCCGCGCCCACCGGGCCCACGGCCGCGAGGATGCGCTCCAGGATGGTGTGGTCGCAGTCGATGGAGGGGTCGTAGCTGATGAGGAAGGCGCGGCGGTCCAGGTGCAAGCCGCGCGTGAGCGTGCGACGCCCCACCACGGCCGAGGCGTTGGTGCAGTGTCCGTACTCGGGGCGCGGCTGCGCCAGGTGCGTGGCGCGTGTTTCCACGTGCCGCAGCGCCTCCTCGGGCGAGATGCCAAGTGGCGCGTCGTCGAACCGACGCACGCGCTCGGCGGCCGCCTCTGCCCGCGCGCGCTCGAGCACCGCATGAGCACGCTCGAAGTGCGCGACGTGCGTCGCGGGGAGCCGGTCCATGTCCGCGTAGCTCACGGCATCGTTGGCCGTGTCGTGCAGCGCCCCCACGAACCACGTGTCTGAGGGTATCGTCACGCCCCGCGCGCGGACGGCGGCGCGCACCTCGGGACGATTGGCCATCTCGGCAAAGAGCCGCGCATTGGCCTCGCCCCGTCGCCCGCCGCAGGCGCCGCAGTCATGCGCCGACTCGTGCGGGTTGTTCAGGCTCGTGGAGCCGTGCCCCAACACGATGACGATGGGGGCGGTCTCGCGCACCATCCCGATGTTCCGCAGCAGCGCGGTGACGCGGTCGGCCGCCTCGTCGAGGGCGAAGCCGAGCAGCTTTCCGCGCGTAGTGTGCTGGGGCCGCTCGCTGTCCTCCCGGATCGAGGAGAGGCGCGTGGACGGGCGCGGCACCAGCGTGTCGCGCACGCGATCGCGCCATCCCAGCGACGACCGTGGCGCGATGACGCGGGCCAGCGCGGTCAGGGCGGCGAATGGCCCCAGCGCCAGCGAGAGCCCGGCCCCGCCGGTGAGCGTGCGCGACTCGCGATGCACCAGGCGTCCCGCCGCCTGCCATCGGGAGCGCCAGCCGGCGCGCGTGCGGTTCCAGCGCCGGTCGGTGTACACCGGGGCTTCGTGCACCTCGTGCTGCGGCGTGACGACGACGGGGCAGTAGGCGGCTGGGATGGGGTCGTCGAGCCCCTGGTAGTCGATCGCCATGCCGAAGAAGCCGGCCACGCCGAAGGTTTCGAGATGGCCGGGCTGCTCGTCGATCGCCCGCCGGATCGACTCTTCGCGCTCGTCGATGCAAAAGACGAACTGCGCCTCCGGGCGTCCCGCGCCGCGGCCCGCCGCGGGGGCCTCGTCGAGCGACCCCGCGCCTGCTGTGCGGGCGGCGCGCAGGCGTGCCAGCCCGGCCAGTACCCGCTCGCGAGAGTGACCCTCGT